>JANMEB010000412.1:0-4756 GCA_031376585.1 Planctomycetota bacterium
CTTCACGGCCTCCGCAAATCTCTGAACACTGAACACTGAACACTGAACACTGAACACTGAACACTGAACACTGAACACTGAACACTGAACACTGAACACTGAACACTGAACACTGAACACCCATGCTTAATTCCATCATCCGCTTCGCCCTCCGACAACAGGTCCTCGTGATCGCGGCAGCGGTTTTCTTGATCGGCTATGGAAGCTGGCAGGCACTTAAGATGCCGATCGACGTGTTCCCGGACCTTAATCGTCCGCGGGTGGTCATCATGACCGAAGCGCCCGGAATGGCTCCCGAAGAAGTGGAATCGCTGATCACGTTTCCGCTGGAGACGGCCATGAACGGCGCGAGCGGCGTTGAGGTGGTTCGCAGCTCTTCCGGCGTTGGCATTTCGGTTGTGTATGTCGAATTCGCTTGGGGAACAAACATCTACACGGATCGCCAAGTCGTGGCCGAGCGGATGCAAATTGTACAGGACCGACTTCCGCCGGGAATTGCCCCACAACTAGCGCCGATTTCGTCGATTATGGGACAAATCTTGATGCTCGGAATGTGGAGCGATGATTCGAGCGTCAGCCCGATGGAATTGCGAACGAACGCCGACTGGGTGGTGCGGCAGCGATTGCTGACGATTCCCGGCGTGTCGCAAGTCTTCACGATGGGTGGCCAGCGAAAACAATTTCAAGTGCAAGTCGACCCGAACGCCATGTTGCAGTATGGCGTGACACTGAATCAAGTCGAGTCGGCCGTCATCAAGAGCAACGAAAACGCCACCGGAGGCTATCTCGATCAACAAGGTCCCAACGAACTGCTCGTCCGCGCCTTGGGCCGTATTCAATCCATTGAAGACTTGGAACGAGTCGTAGTCACCATTCGCAATGGCCGCCCCGTTGCACTCGCTCAAGTTGCCAAAGTGGTCGAGGCCGCACAAAGTAAGCGTGGCGACAGTTCGGCCTTTATCCGCCGCGACGAACAGGACGGCAACCGCAATTCCTGGAGCGGTGGGCCAGCCGTGATTTTGACAATCAACAAGCAACCTGGTGCCGATACTCGCGCTGTTACCGACAACATCATGCAAGCCATGGATGAGCTGAAGCCATCGCTTCCCCAAGGCGTGCGCATCATGCCGGTCTATTCTCAAAAATCCTTTATCGACCGGGCCATTGAAAATGTTTTGGCGGCCCTTCGTGATGGTGCGATTCTTGTCCTGATAATCTTGTTCTTGTTTTTGATGAATGTACGCACGACGTTTATCACGCTCACGGCGATCCCCTTGTCGTTGGTAATGACCGCGATCGTGTTTAGCATTTTCGGATTCTCCATCAATACCATGACGTTGGGCGGTCTGGCAATCGCGATTGGAGAATTAGTCGACGATGCGATTGTCGATGTCGAAAATGTATTTCGCCGCCTCAAAGAGAATCGTCATGCGGCGAATCCCTTGTCGCCCTTGTTGGTCGTATTTCGTGCAAGCACAGAAATCCGCAACTCGATCGTCTATGCCACCATGATTGTAATACTCGTTTTTCTCCCGCTGTTTGCATTGGGTGGCATGGAAGGCAAGTTGTTCGCGCCGCTGGGAGTCGCCTACATCGTTTCGATTCTTTCGTCGCTGTTGGTTTCATTGACTGTGACGCCCGTGCTCTGCTATTGGCTGCTTTCCTCGTCGGAAGGAACTCACGTTGAAAAAGATGGCCCCTTGTTGCGAATCCTCAAATGGGTGGCCGACATAGTGATTCGATTCAGTTTGAGATTTCCCATGACGAATCTCGTGGCAACTTTGGTTGCCGTGGGAATCGCCGGATTGTTTGTGTCGCGTTTGGAAAATGATTTCCTTCCGCCTTTTAACGAAGGCTCCATTCAGCTTAATGTTGTTTTGCCGCCGGGGACTTCGCTGGCAACGTCCAACGAGACGAATTTAACGGTTGAGCAATCGCTGCATCGCATTGACGACATCGAACGGTTTGCGCGACGAACTGGCCGCGCGGAACTCGACGAGCATGCCGAAGGAGTGAACCAATCGGAATACATCCTAGAACTCGACCCCGAATCTCCCCGTAGCCGCGAAGAGCAATTGGCCGAAATTCGCGACGCGATGAAGGACATTCCTGGAATTGTCACGTCGGTCGAACAGCCGATCGCCCACTTGATCTCGCATATGCTTTCGGGGGTCAAGGCACAGATTGGAATCAAGATTTACGGCGATGACCTCGACCTGTTGCGCCAAAAAGCAGAGGCACTTGAAGCCGTAATCAAAACGGTCCCCGGCGTTACTGACTTGCTAGTCGAGCCACAAGTCCTCATTCCGCAACTGCGAATTGAGCTGCTTCGCGACAAGCTGTTTCAATACGGATTAACTGCCGCCGACGTCAACGAAATGTTGGAAACGGCGATGAACGGAAATGTCGTCTCCGAAGTTCTGCTCGACCAACGCACTTTTGATCTGCTGGTCCGCCTCAAAGACGAATACCGCGAAGATATCAGCGCGCTGAATCGGCTGTCGATCGAAGCCCCCGACGGAGGCACCATTCCGCTTTCCGAAATCGCGAAAATCTACGAAGCCGGAGGACCGAATACCGTCAACCGAGAAAATGTACGCCGCCGTGTAGTCGTTCAGTGCAACGTCTCGGGACGCGGCGTCGTCGACGTTGTTGCCGACATTAAGCGCGCAGTCGAGCCAGTCAGCAAATCACTTCCCACCGGTTATTTTTTGGAATTCGGCGGCCAGTTTGAAAGCCAACAATCGGCAAGCCGCGTGATCGGTGTGCTGTTTGTCGTTTCGTTGGTCGGCGTGTTCTTGGTTCTGTTTACGATGTTCGGTTCAGCCAATCTTTCGCTGCAAGTCATGGCCGCCTTGCCGATGGCGTTCATCGGATCGGTGGCCGCATTAGTGATCACTGGCCAAACGTTGACCATCGCCGCGATGGTCGGTTTCATCTCGCTGGGTGGAATCGCGTCTCGCAACGGAATCTTGCTGCTCAATCATTATCTGCATCTGGTCAAATACGAAGGCGAATCATTCACGAAATCGATGATCGTGCGTGCCGGTTTAGAACGGCTCGCGCCGGTGCTGATGACTGCCTTGACGGCGGGCATTGCATTGGTCCCCTTGGTGCTTGCCTCTGGTGAACCTGGCAAAGAAATTCTCTATCCTGTCGCCACGGTAATTCTTGGCGGCTTGGTAAGCTCTACCCTGTTAGATTTTCTTGTTCGGCCCGCTCTGTTTTGGCTGTTCGGTACCAAAGCCGCTGAACGAGTTGTGCACGATTCGCACGAAGAGATTCCCTTGGAAGAAGCTACCTTGCAGCGACCATTTTCGAATTCGCTGAGGCAATCCCTAACGAACACCGAAACCATGTGAGTTATCCGACGTACTAAACTTTTTGGCGGACTCAGGCAATTCGCGGGAGCCGCTTTTTTTCCTTGAAAGGATTTCGCCAATGACCGCTCAACATTTCTCATTTTCTCGCGCACTGCTGTGTTCAAGTTTTGCCGCCGCACTTTTTTTGGCGATGACAGGTTGCGATGGCAACAAGTCGAAAACGGTCAGCACGCCACCGCCCGCACCAGTTGAAACGCATCTTCATCCAGCCAAAGGGCCGCATCACGGTGACCTGATCGAGCTTGGGAATGAAGAATTCCATGCCGAGATGGTTCACGACGACGCGGCCGGGACGGTCACGATTTATATCCTTGATAGCGCCGCCAAAGTCGCCGTTCCGATTGACGCCACCGAGTTGGTCATCAACCTCAAACACGACGGCAAGCCCGAGCAATTCAAGCTGATGCCTTCGGCTGACATCGGCGATCCGGCCGGAAAATCTTCACGGTTCACTTTGAAGGATGCCGATCTGGCAGCCCATATCGAAGATTCAGCCGCCGACGCAAAAATGTCCGTCAACATTAACGGCAAACCCTACAGCGGCGCAATCCAACACTCTCACGATCATGAATAGTAGACTGATGAATTGTCGAAAGCGGCTGTCGGTCGTTCCTCGCAATCCATAAAATAGCGGCATGAGCCAGTCCAATCCAATTTCCGCCAAAGGGCGCGGATCGCAGATCAACCCGGTCAACCGGTTCACTCGCATCGAGTTCGCCGAGGATGTCGAGTACCTCGAACACGACGAAGAAGCCCGCGATCAGCGACGCGCTTTGCGAACCGAGTACTTGGCCGACGACGCGCGGTCGATCATCAGCGAAAACGACAGCCCCGATATTCCTTTTCGATATAGCTTAAACGTCTATCGAGGCTGTGCTCACGGTTGCAGCTATTGCTTCGCGCGACCGACCCACGAGTATTACGGTCTGAGCGCGGGCTTGGATTTCGAGTCGAAAATCTTCGTCAAGGAAAAAGCTCCCGAACTGTTTCGCGACTGGCTCGCGCGCGACGGGTATCAAGCCGAGACGATCACGATCTCTGGCGTCACCGACTGTTATCAGCCGATCGAGCGGAAGTTGGAACTGACTCGCCGTTGCTTAGCCGTCGCGCTCGAAGCCAGGCAACCGATGACAGTCGTCACCAAGAACGCGCTGGTCACTCGCGATATTGACCTGTTCGCCGAGATGGCGAGTCTCCGAATCGTCAGCGTCGCATTAAGTATCACCACGCTAGATCAATCGCTGTCGCGAGTGATGGAACCGCGCACCAGCAGCCCCGACGCCAAACTCCGCGCGGTTGAGCAGTTGGCTGCGGCCGGAATCCGCACGCATGTCTTGATCGCGCCTGTGATCCCGGGACTAACCGATCACGAA
>JANMEB010000491.1:0-3978 GCA_031376585.1 Planctomycetota bacterium
GATTTGCAAAAACTCGGCGGGGGTTGTGACTCGGTTGATGTAGCTGCGGAAATAACGCGCGCCGCGGCGGCCTTGGGCGTAGCAACAAGCGTATTTACGCATCAAGTACGTCCCTCGCTGTGGGCCAAAACGTTCGACGACCAAATCGAAATGGTGCAATAAGATCGATCGCTGTTGCGCCAAGCTCGGCTCTGCCGGAATGAGTTCGCCGCGCAATGCAGCGCAGGCTTGTGCGAATAACCACGGTCGACCGAGCGACGCCCGAGCGATCATCACCGCGTCGACGTCGTAACGCCGAAAAGCGTCGACGACTCGTTCCGCCGAGTCGAGGTCGCCGTTGCCAATCAACGGAATCAATTTCAAATGCGACTTGATTCGCGAAATGTTGTCCCAATCGGCGCTTCCTGTAAACATGTCTTGAGCGGTTCGGCCGTGAACGGTGAGGGCCTTGGCACCAGCCCCTTCGACGACTTGGGCAATATCGATCGCATTGATGCAATCGCGCGTGCAGCCCAACCGAATCTTTGCGGTGACTGGAACGGGATGACAAGCGTTCACGACGCGCTCGATGATTTCGCCAACTCGCTGCGGATCACGCAACAAGTACGACCCGCTGTGGGCCTTAGTGGTCACTTGCCGAACGGGACAGCCGAAATTAATGTCCACCACACTGACTTGGTAGTCGCGCGCCAATCGCTCGCCGACCATCGCAAGCGTTTCTGGATCATTGTCCCAAATCTGAACGGCCAATGGACGAGCTTCCGTTCGAATTCCCCACAGGCGATCGGGGTGTTCGGCGGCGTTTTGGTCCATCCACACGAAGCTCCGCGCGCTGATCATTTCGGTCGCTTGCAGCCCCGCCCCGCCGAATTCGCGTACAATTTGCCGGAAAGCATAATTCGTGAAGCCCGCCATCGGAGCTTGCAGAATGGGCGGATCGACGCAGACCGGGCCGATGTAGATCGGTTTGATCTTCGGAAGCACGTAGCGCGACGGTGTGGAAATTTCGGCAATGGCCATGCCATCATCTTGAGAGACAAACTTGCATGCGCCAAGACCAAACACAACATTCTGGCTCGATCCGCCCTTTCGTTCTCTTGCGGCACGAGACTCCGCCAGGCTCCAACATCAGCTCACATTGGGATCTGATGATCCAAGACGGCGATCATTTGGCGACCTGGCGTCTCGAATCCGATTTATTCCAAACCGCGCAACAGTCCGCCGAACGAATCGACAATCACCGTTTGGAATATCTAACCTTCGAAGGCCCCATTTCCAATAATCGAGGGAGCGTCCGCCAAGTCGATCAAGGTGAATTCCGAATCCAACTTTGGTCTGAGAATGAGATTTCTGGCGAACTTCATGCCCAGACTAACAAAACGTTTATGCGATTGAGCCGCACTGCCAACTCCACGCACTGGTTATTGAACGCTCGATTGCTTAATAATGGCGACCGTTGACCGTATTGTCATCTCTGAACTAAGTTCTTTGACATGAGCGTTCGCTTCTTAAACGTTATCGTGATTTCATCAAATTCAACGTAACGGTTTGGAGGATGCCGCCGTTGCGGTAGTAAAGAAGTTCGACGGGGGTGTCGATGCGGACGGTGGTTTGGAATTCAAACTTCTGGTCGCCGCGAGTGGCAAGAACGCGCAGTTGACCGCGAGGTTTTAGTTGATCGCTGATGTCGGGGAAGTCAAAAATTTCTTCGCCGGTAAGACCAAGCGACTGTGCAGAAACTCCGTCGAGAAATTCTAGCGGCAAGACGCCCATGCCGACCAAGTTACTGCGATGGATGCGTTCGTAACTGGATGCGATTACCACCCGAACGCCTAAAAGAAACGGGCCTTTGGCGGCCCAGTCGCGGCTGCTGCCCGAACCGTATTCTTTGCCGGCCAAGATCACCAGCGGGACTTTTTCCGCGCGATACTTCATTGCGGCATCGTAAATCGTCATAAGTTCGCCGCTCGGAAGATGCTTGGTCCAGCCACCTTCTTTTGCACCGGCCAGTTGATTGCGAATCCGTATATTGGCGAACGTGCCGCGAACCATGACGCGATCGTTGCCGCGGCGCGAACCGTAACTATTGAAGTCGGCAGGCGCCACGCCATTCTCCTGGAGAAATCGTCCCGCCGGGCTGTCTTTGGCAATCGAGCCGGCGGGTGAAATGTGGTCGGTAGTTACGGAGTCGCCCAAAACCGCTAAGCAACGCGCGGCGTGAATCGACTGAATGGTTTTGGGATCGCTCGACAAATTTTCCAGAAAGGGCGGGTCTTGAATGTAAGTGCTTGTGGAATCCCAAGCGTACAGATCACCCGAAGCGACTTTGATTTTGTTCCATGTTTCATTAGCGGTGAAAGTGTGCGAATACTGATTGCGGAACATCTCTGGGTTGATCGACCGTCCGACGATTTGCGAGACTTCCTGGCGCGACGGCCACAACTCCTTGAGGAAAACAGGCTTGCCATTCTTGTCTTTGCCGATGGGTTCGGTGACGAGATCGATGTTCGTCGTTCCGGCCAACGCATACGCAACCACTAGCGGCGGGCTCGCCAAATAATTTGCTTTGACTTGAGGATTGACGCGGCCTTCAAAGTTCCGATTGCCGCTGAGAACTGCTGACACCACGAGATCGGCTTCGGTCACGGCGACGCTAACGGCGTCGGGGAGCGGCCCGCTGTTGCCGATACAAGTCGTGCACCCATAGCCGACGGTGTGGAAGCCGAGTTCTTGCAAATACCGAGTCAAATCGGCTTTATCGAGATAGTCTGTCACGACGCGCGAGCCCGGGGCCAAGCTCGTTTTAACGTAGGCCGGAACAGTCAAGCCACGTTCGACAGCTTTCTTGGCCAATAGCCCAGCGGCGACCATCACATCGGGATTGCTGGTGTTGGTGCAACTGGTGATAGCGGCAATGACGACGGCCCCTTGGCCGATTTTGGTTGAATGTCCGTTGTCGGCGACGGTCGCGGTTCGAGCAATGTCTGAATCGGATAGTGCGAATCCTCGCTCGGCAATTGGTGCACGCAGCGACTGATTGAACGAGCGTTTCATATCGCCAAGGCGCACGCGGTCTTGCGGGCGTTTCGGACCCGCCAGAGACGGCTCGACGCTCGACAAATCGAGCTTGAGAGTTTTGCAAAACGTCGGCACTGGGTTGTCGACGGTAAAGAACAGGCCTTGTTCCTTGTAATACCGTTCTACCAAATCGACTTCGTTCTCGGTTCGCCCGGTGCGCCGCAGATAATCCAAAGTCTGGTTGTCGACGGGAAAGAATCCCATCGTTGCGCCATATTCGGGAGCCATATTGGCAATCGTCGCGCGATCGGCGAGCGGCATTCGCCCGACGCCCGCGCCAAAGAACTCAACGAACTTTCCGACAACACCTTGCTTGCGCAAAATTTCCGTAACGGTCAGCACCAGGTCGGTCGCGGTAGCGGCTGACGGCAACTCGCCGACCAATTCGAATCCCACGACTTCCGGCATCAGCATGTAAATCGGTTGGCCAAGCATCGCGGCCTCTGCTTCGATACCACCCACGCCCCAGCCCAAAACGCCCAGTCCATTTATCATGGTCGTGTGGCTGTCGGTTC
This sequence comes from Planctomycetota bacterium, assembly GCA_031376585.1. Lineage (GTDB taxonomy): Bacteria > Planctomycetota > Planctomycetia > Pirellulales > Pirellulaceae > JANMEB01. Next base: position 3,594 of record JANMEB010000491.1, read on the forward strand.
CAACGAGCGTATCCGGGAAAGCGATTCCATCGCGCACAAAGACGCACTTGGCCAAAAATTCCAAATTGACTTGATGAACGATTCCGACATTCGGTGGCACGACGCGGAAGTTCTGAAATGCCTGTTGGCCCCAACGCAAAAATTCATAGCGTTCGCGATTGCGCTTAAACTCCAGCTCGACGTTGTTCTGTAAGGCCGTCAGACTTCCAAACTGGTCGACTTGAACGCTGTGATCGATGACCAGATCGACCGGGATCAGCGGGTTGATTTTCTTGGGGTTGCCGCCAAGTCGCTGCATGGCCGAGCGCATTGTCGCCAAGTCGACGATGCAGGGGACGCCGGTCACCTCGGTGAGCAGCGAGGTCTTGTAGATTTCGAGGACCGA
>JANMEB010000533.1:0-5372 GCA_031376585.1 Planctomycetota bacterium
ACAAGAAAACATCAGGCTACAGTTTCCGCTGATTCAGAATCCGCTTCAAGGCGCGTTCAAGCTCTTCGTCGGACAGCACGCCGACCTAGTCATCTTGGACTTGAAATACGCAGACGGCAGTACCGCTCCGTCCGGTGGGTCGATCTACGGCATCGCTTTCGGGTTCAACGGCGGGATGAAGATTGACTCCAGTTTGAGGCTCGGCTACGACACGTACGGCATCTCGAAATTCCTTGCCAGCGGCACCGCGGCGGACTTGGCGGATGGCTTCTATCTGCACGATAGCACGCACTTTAAGCTTAGCGGCGATATCGGTGTCTTCGCGGGCGGCGGCATCGTGGTGTTCAGTGTGTCGGTCTCCGGCGGGCTGACGATTCCGACGGACAACCCGCTGAGTGTCACGCTCAATATGGGCGACCCGAACAACCAGCCGGACCACGACTTCACAAAGTTGCATTTCGACGAGGTCGACGCGGACTGCTTGTTCCACACGAGCGGCAAGCTGGTGGCCGGTGTCCAGGTTACAGTGACGGTCGGCGTCGAGATCCCGAATCCGTTTGGCGATGATATTTTCGTCGGCTACACCAAGGATTTCGAGATTGCCAGCGAGGATATTTTCGACTTCGGCCCGGCGGGCGGAGATAAGTGTCTTGGGTTTGGCGGCGGTGGCCAGGGGCTTCGGCTGGCTGCGTTGGACTCGAACGGCAATTTGACCCTGGCGATGGGGCCGAACGTGGGCTTGCTCAGGGGCCCGGTCGCCCCCACTAACGGGAACGAGGACTTTTACGTGGAGTCCGTTATCGAAATCCATCCCTTCTTCGGCGACATTAGCAAACTCTGGGTCCATGCCTACGGCCTATCCCAAAGCTTCCCCTTAACGGGCCAGTTCAGGGTCCAAACGATCTACGCCGACGGCGGGACGGGCGAAGACTCGATCATCATCGACGAAAGCGTCAAAAACGTAAACGTGGTCTTGCACGGCGGAGAAGGGAACGACCGCTTGGAACACTACGGCTCGGGAAGCGTCGCGGAAATGTACGGCGACGGCGGGATCGATGTGCTTGCCGGAGGAGGCTTTAAAGAGGTTATGGACGGCGGCCTGGGTAATGATCTGCTCATCGGTGGCGGCGGACACGACATTCTCAATGGCGGCGAAGGCAATGACAAACTTTTCGGCGGCCTCGGTAACGATGCATTGGCCGGCGGCGACGGGGACGACGAAATTGACACCGGTGGCGGTCGCGATTTTGGGCAAGGCGGCAGAGGCGCAGATACATTCACGGCCTATCCGGGCATTGGTTCGCCCGTTCTATATGGCGGACTGTTTGCGTTGCTTTTCTTTGAGGACAACAGCCCTGACGACAAACTGATCGTTTCCGGAAGCAAAGGCCCTGATTATTTCGAAGTCACCAAACTCGACGCACAGACTACACGAATTCTCCATGAGGATGATTTTGTTGCCGACACTCCCGTTTCTATTGGGTTCGAACATATTTTCATCGAGCCGGGCACGGGCGCGGATCAAATTATTATCAATGACCTATCCGGCACGGTCGTCAAGAACGTCGTCGTCAACCAACGGGAGTATTTGAACCCAGACAAGAACCCAGACACCATTACGGTAAATGCCTCCGCCAACATCGACAACGCGCATATCGACCAACTCGTGTCGTTGATCCGCGAAGGGACAGGGCCGACACCTCCGAAGGGTGTGAAATATCGCCCGGACGAGTTCGGCACCGCCCAACAAGTTACGTTTATAGACAAGCCCGGCACTTTTGAGCAGACAGAAAAATACCATGTTTGGACGCCGAACTCCGGTGGCGACACGCTGGTTGTCAACACGCTCGGCGGCCGCGACCAGGTGAGGTTGTCGTCCGACGCGGCGCAAATCACCGGCCCCACCGGCTACGTGGAAGTGGACGCGGGAGCTGATGCGGACACGGTCTTCGTCCGCTCCGTCACGAGCGCGACCGACATTCGCGGCGGCGCAGGCGACGACATAATGGTCGTCGGCGAGTTGGGAGTGGTGGATCCCATTCGCAAATCCTTGTTCCTGGAAGGGGCCGACGGCTTTGACACCCTCATCTTCTCCGACAACCTCAGCAATAGCGCCAAGACCGGGGACCTCTCGACAACCGGCAATACCGGCGGGATCATCGGATTCGGCATGGGTGGCTTCGTCTTCTTCGGAACGACCGAAATCGTGGACATGCGCTTGGGTTCCGGCGACGACCGTCTGACCATTCGCGGCACGCCGGCGAATGCTGTGACGCGGACGATCTTGATCGATACCGGAGCAGGAGCCGACACGGTCAACGTCCATCGGACGAGTACTTCCGTGACCATCAATGGCCAGCAAGGTCTCGATACGGTGAACATCGGCCTAAACGGCAGCACGCAAGGAATTGGCGGCACACTGACAGTGATCAATCCCGGCGGCTTCACCGCGGTGAACATCAACGATTCCGCCGATACGATTGCGCGGACGGTAATCGTCTATAACAATGGCTTCTCTAACGGATCTTTCACGGTGATCAGCGGCTTGACCCCGGGCGGAGATATCGTCTTGCGCGGTCGCGAATTGCGTTCGCTGTCGATTCTTGCCGGCACTCCCGCGTCGGGCGCCGGAAACACCTTCCGAATCCATTACACGCCCGTTAGCAACACCCCGGGCGGATTGACGACATCGATCAGTACCGGTGGAGGACCTGATCAGGTCGCGGTGAATGGCGCCCTCGGCGCATTGGCATTGAACGCCCAAGGCGGCGGCAACCTCATCACCGTCGGTTCCCCGACGACCGGCCTTGACAACATTTTCGCCCCGATCAACGTCAGCGGCCTAGGTCTGTCGAACACTCTTTATGTCATCGACGGGGCTTCGACCATCAGCCATGACTACGTTATTGCCCGAGACTTCGTCCAGCGCCTCGACAGGCCGGCTCGGATTACATTCCAGAACCTCAATAGCCTGAACGTGCAAGCGGGCGCGCAGACCGACTACATGACCGTCCAGGATACGATGCCGCCGGTCGGCTTTAACAGCAGCACAACCATTGCCATGAGCGGCGGCGACGATCGGACCGATGTCAGCCGGACAACCGGGCGGCTCAACATCAACGCAGGCGGCTTCGGCGAGATCAAGGTCGGCAACGCCCAGAACTCACTCGCCAACATCCAAGGGGCGATCGCCGTGTTCCCCTCTGGCGCGAACAACTACGTCACCTTGACCCTCAACGACCAAGCCGCGACGACGCCTCAGCAGCTTGACATTACGCAGAGTGTTTTTGGTCCATTGTTCCGGCGCTCGGGTGCGGCCGACATCAATGTCCTGTTCAGCCCGCTCGGCAACTTCCAGTGGCAAGGGGGTAGCGGCGGGGACACTGTTAACGTCATCGCACAGCCGGCGCCGGTGAGCATCTTCACGCTGGGAGACGGCGACGATGTTATCAATCTCGGCACCGCCGCCAATAGGCTCTTTGTTAACGGCATTCTGAACGTCATCGGAGGTGAAGGAACGGACCAACTCCTCATTCGGGACCAGGGGACAACCACACCACAACGCTACGACCTGGGCGTCAGCCAAGCTGTCGGCAGCGAATCCCTCGGCGCCTTCTCAGCGCATCCGCTGAACAATGTCAGCAATGTGATGAACGTCCGGTTCGATCATGTCGAGTCGGTTACGCTCAACGCCGGCAGCGGCGGGAACCTCTTCAAGGTCACCGGCACACCGACCGCCACCTCTCTATTCCTCAAGACTGGCGTCGGCAACGACATCGTCGATGTGGGCAGCAACGCTGTTTACGGCGGCGGCGACGGCGACACGTTTTTGCTCAAGCCGGCCAACTCGCTAGTGGACATCCGCGGCCCGATGACGCTCGATGGCCAAAACGGCCTAGACCAGGTCACCTTCAACGATCAGGGCACGACTACCAGGCAAAACTACACGCTTGAGGCGGACCGGTTGACGCGAACCGACCCGAATTCAGTTGCCAACATGGCCCCCATCTCGTTCGAGGCCATCGAGGCCATCGCGCTCAACGGCAGCGGCGGCGGGAGCACCATGTTTGTAAACAGCACAGCGGTCGGCACCACCACGACGTTGTTTGGGCAACCCGGCGTGGTGGACACATTCGCGGTTGGCTTCGGCGCCAGCACGAACAATATCCTTGGTCCGGTTAGCGCCTTTGGCCAAGCAGTCGACAACGACTTCGCCTACTATTACGACTACGACAACCCCAATCCGCAAATGAGCCGGGTGCGCACAAGTCCAGTTGCCAGCGATGCCGTTCTCGTGGAAAGACCTGGGGCCGTCCCCATTTCTTTCGGCGGCGTGAACCAAGTCATCTTCTTCTCGCCTCTGGTCGGCGGAAGTACGATCGACGTTCAAAGTTTGCCCGCCAGTGTCTTTCTAAACATGGCGGTCGGCGATGGCGACCACGTCACGCTCGGTAGCAACGCTCCGAATCTCGCTGGAACATTGGCAAACATCAAGGGATCGGTCGCGGTCAGGAGTTACTCGCCTGTTGACGCTGTCACCTTGGTCCTCGATGACTCGGGCAATGTCGATTTGACACCGAAAAACGTCAGGCTCACGCCATCCAGCGGTCCTCTTGACATAGGCAACCATATCGAAGGGTTTGCCCCGAACCCGGTTTATTGGAACTTGGGCGCGAACTCCTCCATTGCCCTTCTCGGCGGCGCCGCTGACGAATCGTTCTCGCTAACGAGCACTGCGTTTGCTCCCGCCATCTCGATCAACGGCGGCGGCGGCGTCAATACATTGAATTACTCGGAGTACACGGGCGACTCGGACCAGACAATCCCCGGCCTGGTGAGCTGGTACAAGGGCGAACAGAACTTCAATGACGCCGTTGGCGGCAACAATGGCACGCAGGTCGGCGGGGTGGGTTTCGATCCGGGCAAGTTCGGCTATGCCTTCAGCTTTGACGACAATTACGTGACCGTGCCCAATGCCCCCAGCCTGGAGCCAACCACAATCTCGGTGGAAGCTTGGGTTAATTCCTGGTTCACACAACCGAGCAATGTTTATGTCCTCGCGAAGGGCGCAAACGGTGACTTGAGGTCGTCGTACGCCCTCTACACTGGGGACAGCAGTGGCCTGGTCTTTTCTGTGTACGACGGCGATTATACAAATGTTGAGTCTCCCGAATCCGATGTCGGAATCTGGGACGGCAACTGGCATCACATAGTTGGAACCTACGATGGAGCATCGGTCCGACTCTACGTCGATGGCGCTGAAGTCGGCGGTGGAACGCCGACGAACATTGCTATCGCTTACGGGCTGCAGGATACGGAAGACCCCAGCCTGGGCACGGACGACCTCTTCATCGGGACCCACCCGCTGATAG
>JANMEB010000549.1:0-1269 GCA_031376585.1 Planctomycetota bacterium
GGACAGGTCCAGTTTATCGGGTCTTGGGCCGCCCGGGTGAACGTAAAGTGGACTCCAGGCCCAGTCGCTTCGTAGTCTCGGCAACCCAATCGGTGCTGCCGAAAGGTGCTCCGCGAATGCAACTGCGACGAAGGGCGGCAAGCTCCGCTTCGGATTCGGCCTGGTTGACGTACTGCAACCATTGCCGAGGGCGCGGGACCGGCCAGCCGCTGAGCAACTCGCGATGTTCGGCTGTTCCATTTTGGTGAATCCACAAACTGGACCAAGGCCATGCTTCCGCTTTCTTGACCAGTTTGGCGCGCAACGCATTTCGCTCGATGTATCGTACGACTTGATAAAAATGCTCGTCCGTCTCGACCGGGAAAGATTTGAATCGACCTTGATAAGCATGTCCAAACCCAACCTGATTGTAGTTCTTTTGCCATCGAGTGACATGCGTGATGGTCAATTGCTGCATGAATCGTCCAAGCTCTCCTTGCTTCTCGGGCCACAGAGCAAAGTGCCAATGATTGGGCATCAAGCAGTAACTCAAAATCCGCATGGATCGTTTTTTGAGCGTCTCGGCGATCACCCGTTCGAAAGCGTTGTAATCATCGTCATTGAAAAACAATTGCTGCTTGCCCACACCTCGATTGATAACGTGGTAAACCATTCCGCCGGGCGATATTCGTGCTGTTCTGGGCATCCGGCCAAGTTATCAAAATACCCCCAACTGTCAATACCTGGACCTGTCCCCGTTTTCTAATCCCCTTTTTCTAATAACATCTTGCCCGGAAATCGCGTCGACGCGAGCCGCGCAGGAATGACGATAATGGCTTTGGGCTTCATAGAAAAAAGGGGTCAGGTCGGCTCTGTAGAAAACTTTTAAAAAACGAACGAACTTTGAGGTTGTGGGCAACGTACTAGTCGGAATGAGTTTAACGAGCAAATCTCCCAAGGCCGTTTTATTGTACGCGCTGGTCGTGGCTCAGAAGGCATTTCCCAGCTATCGGCATAAGAACAGTCCCAAGAAGTTCACTCAGCAGCAGCTGTTTGCCTGCTTGGTCCTCAAGGCCTTTCTGCGAACGGACTATCGCGGAGTCACCGCGCACCTGAAAGACTGTCCTGATCTGCAGGAGACGGTCGGCTTGTCGGTGGTCCCGCATTACACCACGATTCAGAAAGCGGCCCAACGCTTGCTGCTCTTGTCCCCGGTGCAAAAGTTGCTTGACCGAACGGTCCATCTGCAATTGCAAGGTCGCAAGCACATCCCGATTGCCGCGATCGACT
>JANMEB010000553.1:0-7451 GCA_031376585.1 Planctomycetota bacterium
GCGGCATCCGTCGAGCGTTCGCAGCGGCAGGATTCAATGCCTCCGGCCGAGCCGCGCGGCAATTCAAATTGCGTCTGTCATGGCGCACTAAAAACGGATCGCCTTGTTGGCCCGGACATCAGCGAGCTGCAAGCGACTTGGCACTGTTATTCTACAGCAGTGAATTGGCTTGATGCCGCACAAGCTGGGTGTAACTGCGGCAAGGCAATCTCGCGCGAAAGTGTTTTTGCGTCAAGCGGCGGCAAGTGTGCTTGGCTGCAATCTTGGTCGTGCTAACTCCCAAAACGAATTGCGATTGACGGCATCGAATTGCTTCGATGCGAAACCAAACGCGGATTGTTGATTGGGATTCAATGTTAGGCGTGCACACTTTGCCTTGGGAATACGGGATTCGCAATTTATTGCGTCGTCCGCTACGGACTGGTCTGACTCTGCTTGCGCTAACAATCGTAGTGGTCTTGGTGTTAGCGATCATTGGCTTCGTGCGAGGCATCGACCGATCGCTTTCGACGAGCGGCGACCCGACCGTCGCACTTGTCATTTCGCTGGGGATGGGTGAGAACCTGGAATACTCATCTATTCCGCACCGAACGAGCGAGTTACTGGCGGCGAGCTTGTCGGGGATTCGTGCGCCGTATGGCCAGAAAGCGGTTTCGCCCGAACTATACCTAGGGACGCAGGTGACGATTGCGGAAAGCGCAGCGTCGTTTGGTCTAGTGCGCGGAGTTATCCCGGCAGTGTTATTGGTTCGCGATCGCGTGCAAATCGATTCTGGAAATTGGCCGGGGCCGGGCGAAGTACTTGTAGGGCGATTGGCGGCAACCAAGTTGAGCGCGCGGGCCGAGGATTTGGCGATTGGGCGCGAAGTGACATTTGAAAGCCGAACGTGGCGGATTAGTGGCGTGTTTTCGTCGTTCGGTGCAACCATGGAATCGGAAATCTGGTGCCGGCTCGATGACTTGCAACAAGCACTGAAGCGACAAGACTTAAGCTTGGCGGCGCTGAAGCTGAATAGTCCGCAAGACATGGCGAGCGTTGAGCTGTTTTGCAAAGAGCGATTGGATTTGGAATTGCAGGTGTTTTCGGAGCCCGAGTATTTTGCAGGGCTGCAACGGGATTATCAACCGATTCGCTTTTTGGCATGGTTGATTGCTGCATTGATCGCGGTCGCGGGAGTCTTTTCGGGCTTGAATGCAATGTATGGATCGGTGGTCGGGCGTATTCGCGAGCTCGCGATGCTTCAAACCATTGGATATTTGCGACGAGCCATTCTCGTGAGCCTGTTGCATGAAGGATTGTTGCTGGGAGCGGCTGCTGGGCTGATCGCCAGTCTGTTTGCAATTGTGTTTCTCAGTGGAACGGCCATACGATTTACGATGGGCGCCGTGGAATTGAATATCGACCGCGCCACAGTTTTGATCGGTTGTTCTGTCGGGTTGGTTGTAGGGTTGCTCGGAGCAATCCCGCCGGCCGTTCGAGCGCTGAGAGTAGCGGTTGCGGTTGCATTGAAGTCGATTTGAGGGGGAGGGAATTTCAGATTTCAGATTTCAGATTTCAGATTTCAGGCTGAACACTGAACACTGAACACTGAACACTGAATATCGAACACTGAATATCGAATGTCGAATGTCGAATGTCGAATGTCGAATGTCGAATGTCGAATGTCGAACACGGAACACGGAATACGGAATACGGAACACTTTTTTTAAGGAGGTTTTGAAATGATGTATCGAGGAACTATCTGTTTGATCCTGGGAGTCTTGTTGACGGTGGTGGCGTGTGACGGGGGTGCGAAGCAGTCGGCGCCAAAAGTGGCTAACGCCTCGATCGACGGCGCGAAATACTTGTTGGCGAGCGAACCTGGAGCGGCCTTGGACGTCATCGACGCGCGCAAATCGGCGAAGCACGATGCGACGATTTCGCTTGTTGGTCGAATTGGCGGCAGTACGAATCCTTGGATTGAAGGCTTGGCGGCGTTCACGATTGTCGACACGTCGCTCAAGGCTTGTAGCGACAATCCAGGCGATACGTGTTCCAAGCCGTGGGATTACTGCTGCGAAACAAAGGAAAGTTTGAGCGATGCGACCGTGCTGGTGAAATTCGTTGACGATCAAGGGCGTGTTCTCAACGTGGGCGCGCGTGATTTACTGCGCGTGGCCGAATTGAATACGGTTGTGGTGACGGGCAAAGCCCAGCGGGACGACGCGGGAAATTTGACAATGTTGGCCAGTGGTCTGTTCGTGAGAAAATAGAAATGTCTAACGTGGATTTGAGTTCGCTGGCGGTTCGGCGCGACGAGCCGCATGTCGTGCGCGGGCGTCCTCGGTGGTGGACTCGCTATTTCATTCCGGGTTCACTGCTCGTCGGGTTTGCCATTTTGTTGGCTTGGGGGGCGCAAGAATTGATCTTTCCGCCTCACGCCGTGACTACGGTTCGGGTCTTTAGCAACCGTGGCGAAACCCAGGGAACGAGTGGCGAACTGTTTCGCGCGGCGGGGTGGATCGAGCCTCGTCCCACGGCGATTCGCGTTGCCGCGCTTGCGCCGGGCGTGATTCGACGACTCTTGGTTGTCGAAGATCAAGCCGTCCAGGCTGGCGAACCGATCGCCGAGTTGATCGAAGATGACGCGAAGCTTGCCGTTCAAAGCGCTGCCGCGGATTTGCGATTGCGTGAAGCGGAACTTGAGATCGCCGAAGCATCTCGTACCGCAGCAATGACACGCTTTGAGCAACCAGTACATTTGCAAGCGACATTGGCTGAGGCTGAGGCAATTTTGGCGGAAGTCGAAACGGCAATCCAATCGTTACCGTTCGAATTGCGGCAGGCCGAAGCGGTCCGTGAATTCGCGCGACTCGATTTTGAGCGAAAAAACTCGGCCAAAGAATCGATTTCGCGACGAGCGGTCGACGAAGCCAAAAGCCAAGTGGATTCGGCCAACGCCGACGTGGAGCGACTAACACAGAAGAATCTGTCACTCAAATTGCAGCGCGATTCCATATCCAACCGCCGTGACGCGAACCAGCAGCAACTTAAATTACTGGCGAATGAAATACAGGCAAAGGACGAAGCGATCGCAGGAGTCAAAGTCGCTGCTGCTCGAGTCGAACAGGCTCGCGTGGCGTTGGCAAATGCTCAACTGCAGTTGGAGCGGATGGTGATTCGCGCGCCGCTTGATGGCCGAGTGTTTCGGCTGGTGAGCGAGCCGGGGGCTAGTGTTGGCGCGGGACAAAGTAACGCCATGGATTCGGACCGCAGTACGGTCGTTACGATGTACCAACCTGAATCCTTGCAAGTGCGAGCCGACGTGCGATTCGAGAACCTGCCCCTGGTGAGCTTGGGTCAGCGCGTCACGATTGCGAATCCCGCGATCGCCCAGCCATTGCCCGGAAAAGTTCTTTACGTGAGTTCCCAAGCCGACATCCAGAAGAACACATTGCAAGTCAAAATTGCGATTGATGCCCCGGCGACATTGTTGCGGCCTGAGATGTTGGTGGAGGCGACGTTTTTTGGCGATGAGAAGAATCAGCCGAACAGCGCGGCTGACGCGTTGCGAGTTTACGCGCCGCGACAACTTGTGTTGAATGGCACGGACGGAAACTATGTTTGGGTTGCCAACCAAGCTCGGCAGACGGCGGAGAAAACGCCAGTGACGATTGGTCCGGTGTTGGGCGACCTCATCGAAATTACCAATGGGCTCAATGCGGCCAGCCGTTTGATCGATTCGGGCCTTGAAACGCTGCGCAACGGACAGCGGATCCGAATTGTGGATCGCGCGGCGACCAATAACTCAGGTCCGCCGGTTTCTGAATCGGACGTGTCAACTTCGAAAGAGGAGAAGCACTGATGTCGTTAATCGAGATTCGCAACGTTACCAAGCGCTACAAAAAGGGGGACGCCACCATCACACCGCTCGACGATGTGACCATCGACATCGATGAAGGAGATTTCGTCTGTTTGATGGGAGCCAGCGGTTCGGGGAAGACGACGTTGTTGAATCTCATTGCGGGAATCGATCGTCCGGACCAAGGTCGGATTGTTGTCGCGGGCACGGACATCACGCAGCTTTCGCGCGCGGGCTTGGCGAGGTTTCGTGCCAACAATATCGGATACATTTTCCAGACGCATCAACTCATGCCGGTGTTGACCGCTTATGAAAATGTGGAACTGCCGTTGCTGTTATTGCCGATGTCGCGGGCCGAGCGTCGGCGGCGAATTGAAATTGCACTTCAAGCGGTGGACTTGTTGGACCGCGCGGATCACCTGCCGCGACAGATGTCGGGCGGACAAGAACAGCGTGTCGGAATCGCACGCGCGATTGTGGCGCATCCAAAACTGGTCGTGGCGGATGAGCCAACCGGGGACTTGGATTCGGAAACGGCCGCTCAGATTCTGACTTTGCTGCAACGGCTTAATCGCGAGTTGAATATCACGATGTTGATGGTAACTCACGATCCGACCGCAGCGGGAATTGCGAATCGAATTTATCGGCTTGTACAAGGCAAATTGGTTCAGACGTCGGCAGCGAAACCGACCCTTAGTGGAGCGGCATCATGATCCACAAATTCCTGCCGTTCATTTTGAAAACGCTGTGGCGGCATCGTGCGCGAACCATGTTGACGGCCGCGGGTGCTGCGACCGGGTTGTTTCTGTTTTGTTTTGTGTCGTCGATTCTTGAGGGATTGCATGAGCTGGGCCGTCAGCAAAAGTCCAAATCAGCGCTCGTCGTTTTTCAATCCAACAAGTTCTGCCCGGCGACGAGTCACTTGCCGCAGGACTATGACTCAAAGCTCCGTGCGATTGATGGCGTCGAGCAAGTGATTCCGATTCAGGTCTATACGAACAATTGTCGGGCGAGCTTGGACGTGGTCGTATTCTACGGTGTTCCACCCGCGCTGTTACGAATCGCGCGGCAGTTGAAATTAACAAGCGGCTCGTGGGAAGATTTTGACAAGCGAACCGATGCGGCACTTATTGGTCGCTCGCTTGCCGAGCGCCGTGGGCTAGTGCCGGGAGCCAAATTCTCGATTGGCGATTTGAGCGTGTCGGTCGCTGGAGTTTTCGAAAGCGAGGATATTAATGAGGAGAACCTTGCTTATACGCATTTGGATTTTTTGCAGCGCAGCAAGTCGCAGAATTTGGTTGGCACGGTGACTCAGTTTGAAGTGCTTTGTAGGCCCGATGTCGAATTGGAATCACTTTGCAAAACAATCGACAATATGTTTCGCGGCGGACCAGTCGCGACCGACACGCGACCCAAAGGCGTGTTCCAAGCGCACGCCTTGGGCGATTTGATGCAAATGATCGAACTATCGCAATGGTTGGGCTTTGCGGGTGTTGGGCTGGTTCTCGTGTTGGTTGCATCGACCACGCTGATGAGCGTTGAAGATCGCTCGCAAGAATATGCAGTGCTGCAAACGATCGGCCTGAACCAAAGGCATGTTTTCGTTTTGGTGTTGGCCGAGAGCGTTATCCTCGGCTGGGTCGGCGGCTTGATCGGAGTGTTGGCGGCGATCGGCACATTATATTGGAGCCGGTTATCGGTTGGTGCCGAAGCAGTCACGATCGCGTTTGTTCCGACGCTGGGCTTGTTCTTGAAGAGCGCGGGGGTGGCCATTGCGGCGGCATTCGTAGCCGGAGTCATTCCGGCTTGGTTTGCGGCTCGGGCGGAAATTGTCCCGGCGCTGCGGCACCTGTAGTTTCGGCGAGCGGAACCGAATGTCGGGCCGTTTGTAAGCGTTGCGGACGTCGAATAGAATAAACGAGGTCGAACCAGAATTGAAACATTGTGGATTAGGCTCATGCTCACTGCGAAACAAGTTGCCGACAAGTACTTTCTCGAAACGCGCTGCATGTTGGTGGAAATTGCGGCGACGCTAGATCGGGTTGATCGGGCCGCCGACCGGCAAGCCAACGGCCAACCATTTCACGATGAACGGATCGAGCTGATCCGCAAGTCGCTGGCTTTCCTTGCCAACACGAGCAGTGGTCCGAACCGCAGCGAGCAGTTGCTGATCATGTTTTCGGATCCGGTTAATTAACGAAGGGGGAGCAAGTCATGCAGATCATTCAGCCGCACTATCACGCGATTGCGAGAACGGCGCAAGATTACGAGCGGATGGCGATGTCGGGCGTCGTCGCGGTTGCCGAACCTGCGTTTTGGGCCGGCTTTGATCGCCACTACCCAGAGACTTTTGTCGATTACTTTCGCCAGATCAGCGAATTCGAACCGACGCGTGCCGCGCAATACGGCATCCGACACTTTTGCTGGGTGGCGGTGAATCCCAAGGAAGCAGAAAATCCCGAACTGAGCCGCGCGGTGCTGAAGGAGATGCCAAGTTTTTTCCAAAAGCCAACGGTGCTGGGCGTGGGCGAAATTGGCTTTCACAAGACGACCAAGAACGAAGAAGAAATTTTTTCAGCTCAAGTCGAAATGGCTTTGAAGCACGATCAACTCATTTTGATTCACACGCCGCATTTGCAGGACAAGGTCCGTGGCACCAAGCGAACCCTGGACGTGCTGCGGAATTTAAATGCGGAGCCAAGTCGCGTTTGGATCGACCACGTCGAAGAGCACACTATCCGCGCGCCGCTCGACGCGGGCTATTGGGTTGGGTTTACGCTTTATCCAATTACTAAATGCTCATCGAAGCGCGCAGCGGATATGTTGGAAGTGTATGGCTCGGAGCGGATCTTGGTGAATTCGTCCGCCGACTGGGGGCCGAGCGATCCGTTTACTTTGCAAGAGTGTGTTATGGAGTTCCGTAGCCGAGGCCATTCGCTACAAGAAGCGATCGAAATCTTTCACAACAATCCGTGTCGGTTTTTAGGGCAGAATCCCAAATTCGACATTGCTCCCATCCAAGTCGTCGCGGCCGACATGGTCAGCACGGTGTCGGCATAAACGGCACAATCAAAACGACCGGTGATTGATCATTCGTGTCGTTTGGCCTGACGAAGGATTGCCAGTCAAACCGGTTGCGCTCAGCGCGGCAGCGGCTTTGTACCAGCTTGCTCATTCGTTCCGATAATCTTGGCATCCAGCGCGCAACCCGAACGGTTCTGTGGTTTAGGATTTTGCCAAAAAAAGCGCTGGCCAAGTCACTGTGGGAAGAGCTGCTATGAAATTTCGCGTGGCCGTTTTAATTGTTTTGGCAAGCGCCTTGGTTCCGAATTTGGCTCAGGCGCAATTGCGCTGGGACAAATTTCAGCAAAAGCTCGAAGACCTGCGGCCCAAAGGTAAATTTTTGCAGCAGATCAAAGACGGGATCGAAGGGACGAGCGCGGGCGAACAGAAGGATGCCCAACCGCAAAAGACAAATCTGCCTGCCAAGAACGCGAGTCAAGTTTCTCAGAAGGCGGGAAAGCAGGTTCCCGCTCACCAAGCCAGTCGCCAATCGATTCTGAATACGTCGCGGAACCTTCCTACGGCTGGAGTCGTTTTGGGAATTAAA
>JANMEB010000567.1:0-1346 GCA_031376585.1 Planctomycetota bacterium
GTGCCTTGGGCTCGTCGCCCAACAACCTGGTCAACGTCAACGGAACGCTGTACTTTGCCGCGGACGATGGAATCAACGGTCGCGAATTGTGGAAGCGGAAAGGGACCGGTGGCGCGACGACGTTGGCCGCCAACATCAATCCGGGTGTTGCGACTTCGAATCCGTCTTTCCTCACTGCCGCCGGAGTGAATTTATATTTCGCCGCAACGACTGCGGCCAACGGCAACGAACTGTGGACGCTGAAGAATCCGACTTCCGGAGGCGCTGGCGCAGCATTGAGCGCGACGGGTTTGGCGACACAAACGAGATCTCAACCCCTCACCCTAACCCTCTCCCCGATTACAGGGAGAGGGAGCAGTTTGGAAGTACTCTCCCCAGCTAAGGCCTCACGCCTCATGTCTCAAGCCTCGGTGCGCGGAAATATTTCGGATGGTGCGTCGTTGGCCCAACGTAGCGCATTGAATATGGCACCGAGCGAACTTGCCGCTCGCCCGCGATCGTCCCACGGACTTAGCGGTTATCGGTGGACCAAGTCGATTTTCGATGACGATCATACCGGGCGATTTGTCGATTACGGCCAACGGCCCAGGTCACATGCTGACAACGTGCCGGTTTTGCGACGAGGGAGCGGCAATTCACGGACAAATGTTGAACTTCAAGCGGTCAGCCGCCAAGCTTCAAGTAGAATATTACGATTCCATGAGATTGGGGATATTACCTTCGTTGACCTCGCACCGGACGTTGCGCCCCACGAACCGTCCGGCGATTGATCACTGCACGAGTTGCATCCGCTCAATTTCAAGTATCGCTTATTCGGAGTAATCGACTTTGACCAATTCACAACGATCCGTCTCGCATCGAAAGAGGTTGCGTGATCGCCGATCGCGTCTGGAAAATCGCCACGCCGAGCAATCGGTTCGCTCAACCGCCCTCAATTTCGAAGTCCTTGAAACGCGTACGCTGATGGCCGGCCTGCCGACGCTGATCGATATTGTGCCGGGGATTGGCACTTCGTTCGCATTCAACTTTACCAACGTCAACAACACCGTCTTTTTTCTTGCCTCCGATCCGACGCATGGCCAGGAGCTTTGGAAAAGCGACGGGACCGCAACTGGAACGACCCTCGTCAAGGACATTCGCGCAGGGGTCAACAGCGGCTCGCCGACATCACTCACCAACGTGAACGGGACGTTATTTTTCAGCGCCAATGAAGGCTTCAATGGCAAAGAACTTTGGAAAAGCGACGGCACAACTGCCGGAACAGTATTGGTGAAAGACATTTCGCTTGGTGGCACAACTTCATATTTACAAAACTTCGCAAACATTAATGGCACGCTGTTTTTCAG
>JANMEB010000579.1:0-3503 GCA_031376585.1 Planctomycetota bacterium
GACGCTGGATATTAGAGGTATCCAAGTGAAAACGCACGGCGCGATTGGCGCTGACAGTTCGCTGAACTTGGTCGCCGAGATTCCAATCAGCGATAGCTGGATACAAAAGCAGCCCGCACTGGCTGGCTTGAAAGGCCAATCGTTGCAAATCCCGATCAACGGTTCGCTGACACAGCCGCGCCTCGACAATCGGGCCTTGGCACAATTGTCGGCTCAACTGTTTCAGAAAGCGGCTGGCGGCCAAATTCAGTCGAAGTTGAACGATGTACTTGGCGACGCATTGCAAAAGAACTTGCCGCAACTCCCAACCGCAGGTTTAGGATTGCCCGCGCAGCCTGCGTCCTCGACAACTCCGCTGCAGCCGATTGGGGATGCACTTCAAAAGTCCGTCGAAGGCAATTTGCTGAAAGGTGTCGACCGTTTGTTCGGCCCGAAGAAGTGACTTTGAGTCAAAAACTCCAATGCAGCAACGCAACGTTGCTTGGCGGTAACGCCGCCATTTATTATTCGCCGTGTAAGTCGTCGGCAAAGCAAAATATCTCGGTTTGTATTCTAGGCTGTGGCTACGGCACACGGAGTGTGCCTGCTACCGTAGTAGGCACACTCCGTGTGCCGTCCCGGTTCGCTCCATCAAGTCTATGTCCTAACGCTGGCAAAATCAGTGGAATAGCAATATCCTAGCACTATCATTTCGCTTGATACTCAAATCCAACAACTTTGCCGAAAGTGTTTTCGCCACACGATGAACCGCAGCGACAATGCAGATTTTCGGCGCGTTTTGGGGCCATTTAGCGCGATGGCGATCGTGATCGGCGCGATCGTTGGCGTGGGAATTTTCTTCAATCCAAAAGACGTCGCGACCATAGCCGGAAGCCAAACGCTGGCGATGACGGCTTGGGCAATTGGCGGAGCGATTGCGCTTTTTGGAGCACTGACTTTCGCGGAACTTGGCGGCGTGTACTCACGCACCGGCGGCCAATACGAAATTCTGCGGGATGCTTTTGGACCCTTGGTTGGATTTGTGTTTGTCTTTTGCAACGCGACGGCAGTACAAGCCGGTGCGATCGCCATCATTGCCTTTTTATCGGCCCAAAATTTTTGGGTCGCGCTCGGTATCGAATCCAAAGAATGGGTGGTGCCAACTGCCTCTTTGTTGATAATTGGCGTGACGATCACCAATTCCTTGGGTGTTAAATGGGGCTCACTCGCGCAGAACATTACCGTCGTTGCCAAGCTGCTCACGATCTTGTTGATCGTGTTGTTTGCGATCACCTTCACCGGAACGACGCCACAAGCGGCTGCGATCACAACGCAACCCGTCGGTAATTCTTCGACTTGGCTACTATTTGCTGCCGTCGTTCCAACGCTATTTGCTTTTGGCGGCTGGCAACAAGCCCTGTGGATCGGCGGCGAAGTCAAAAACCCAGTTCGCAATATCCCGCTCGCCATCGTCGTGGGTGTGTTGATCGTCATCGCAGCGTACTTGTCCGTGAATTGGGCATATTTTCGTTTGCTCGGATACCAGGGAGTTATAGCGCCCGGGACATTGGCAGCCGACGCCGTTTCGGTGGTCTGGCCATCGGCGGGCCGTCGTTTCATCGCCGCAGCAGTGGCGTTCTCAGCATTCGGTGTGCTTAACGCACAACTGCTGAGCGGGCCGCGACTTATTTGCGGCATGGCCCGCGACGGCCGATTTTTTTCGATCTTTGGGCGGGTTCATCCGCGCTATAGCACGCCCCTGGCCGCGATTGTCATGTTGGGCGTTTTGGGCTTAGGCCTCCTGTTGATTGTCGAATTTGATCGGATTGATCAATTGACCAACGGAGTTGTCCTCATCGATTCGTGTGCATTTCTGGCCACCGGCATGGCGCTGATCGCGTTGCGTTACAAGCGGCGCGAAATTGTTTGGCCGTTTCGCACGCCGTTGTTTCCGCTTGTCCCGCTGCTGTTTTGTTTGGGCGAAGTGCTCGTGATCTACGGAGCGTTTGGCTACGACAAATACCGGCAAAGTGCCTTCATCGGCTTGATCTGGATCGCCGCAGCGGTCGTTAGCTATTTCGCCTTTTTTTATCGCGGCAAACAGTTGACACCCACGTAAGCAAGCTACAGTGCAAGGAGTACTTCGGAAAGGGTAACAGGCACACTCCGTCTGCCGTCCGCTTCTGACCGCGGCACACGGTTCACAAGGCGTAGTTCCGAAAACGTAGCAGGCACACTCCGTGTGCCGTCTGCTTCTGACCGCGGCACACGGAGTGTGCCAGCTACTTTGGAAATCGGTTATCATGGAGCCGCCGCAAAACCTGCTTATGCCCCGCGAATTCCATGCGACTTCACTTTCTCGGCACGACTGGCTACCATCCGAACGAACGCCGACAAACTGCTTGTTTGATGCTGCCTGAAATCGGCGTTGTGCTCGATGCGGGGACGGGTTTGTTCCGCGCAAGAGATTTGATTCAGACTGATTCGCTTTCGATTTTTGTGACCCATGCACATCTCGATCATTCGATTGGGTTGACGTTCTTGTTCGACGTATTGCATGAGAAGCCGGTCAAGAAAGCCGTCGTCTATTGCGAGCCGGACAAACTTACTGCGATCCGCGAACACTTGTTTCACCATTTGTTATTCCCGATTCTGCCTCCCATCGATTTGCGGCAATTCACGCCTCAACGTCCCGTGGAATTGGCGGATGGAGGGCGGCTGTCGTGTTTCGCGTTAAAACACCCCGGCGGCAGTTTGGGTTTCCGTCTGGATTGGCCCGACCGCTCGATGGCTTATGTGACCGACACGACGGCGGATGTCACCGCCGATTACGTATCAAAAATCGCGGGCGTCGACCTGCTCGTTCACGAATGTTACTTTCCCGATGGCCAAGAAAACAAAGCCCTGGTTACGGGGCATAGTTGCTTGACGCCTGTCGTTGCCGTCGCGCGTCGCGCCCACGTCAAGCAACTGGCTTTGATCCACACAAACCCTCTCGACCTCGATGGCGACTCGCTGAACTTAATTGCCGCGCGCAAAGTCTTTCCCCATATTCACTTGCCCGAAGATGGCGACATCCTGGATTTTTGAGCGCGCTATTTTTTTCCCGCAGCGGTCGAATTGCTCGATGAAGCTTTGGCTGCCGAGTCGTCGGATTCTGGTGCGTCCGCCGGGCGCGGTTTCAATCGCTTTGACAAAGTCCGCGTCGTCCGGCGCGGTCTTCGGCAAATAGCGAGCAATGGATTACGAAGATGCGGTGATCTGCGTGCGCCAGAAATGGGTCGCATTGTTGGATGAACTGAAATTCCAGTATTCTTGGTGATCGGCTAAGATGCTCCTTACCTTAGTTCAAAAAAGGGAGTCGACATGAGATCATGCATAGCCTTGTTCCTAGCACTTTTGCCAAGCGTTGTATTCTGCCAAGATCAAATCGAGGTGGTTGCCGTTTCCGCCCCAGCCGTTTTTATAGCGTTCCAGCATGTTCACCAAATCCAACCCGTCTTCTTCTTCACCAACGCCGCGAG
>JANMEB010000613.1:0-1511 GCA_031376585.1 Planctomycetota bacterium
CGACCCCCTGGCCGCGAAGCCTATCCCGGCGACGTGTTCTATTGCCATAGCCGCTTGCTCGAACGATCGTGCAAGCTGAGCAAAGAATTAGGCGGCGGCTCGATCACTTCGCTGCCGATCATCGAAACGCTTGAAGGTGAAGTCTCCGCGTACATTCCGACGAACGTGATTTCGATCACCGACGGCCAGATTTACTTACAACCGGACTTGTTTTTCTCCGGCGTGCGCCCCGCAATGAACGCCGGTATTTCGGTCTCTCGCGTCGGCGGTGCAGCCCAAGTCAAAGCCATGAAGAACGTCGCCGGTGGTCTACGTTTGGACTTGGCCGCCTTCCGCGAATTGGAAGCATTCGCCCAATTGGGCACGGACTTGGACGCCATGACCCAATCTCGTCTCGATCGCGGATATCGAATGGTTGAGCTCCTAAAACAACCACAGTACAAGCCTCTGAACGTAGTCGACCAAATTTTGGTGATCTACGCTGGCACTACGGGTTTGCTCGACAAAGTCCCTGTCAAGGACATTCGCCGATGGGAACAGGAATTTCTGCAATATGTCCGCGACAAAAAGCAAAATGTCTGGGACTTGATCGACAAGAGCAAGAACGACGGTGCCGCGATGAAGA
Source organism: Planctomycetota bacterium (assembly GCA_031376585.1). Classification (GTDB taxonomy): domain Bacteria; phylum Planctomycetota; class Planctomycetia; order Pirellulales; family Pirellulaceae; genus JANMEB01. Next base: position 626 of record JANMEB010000613.1, read on the forward strand.
AAACCGACCACGAAACGACGAAAGCAGTTCGCGAACTGGTGACCGAGTTTAATCAACAATTCCGCCCGACGAAATAATTCGAAATAAGGTTTTGAGACCCTAATGGCCAACGCACGCGCACTTGCCAAACGCCGAAAGTCGATCCGCAATATCAAAAAGATAACGCGGACTATGGAATTGATCGCCACCGCGCGATTCAAAAAGGCGATGGACCGCGCGATGGCTTCGACAGGCTACACCAAACGGATCACGCAGGTCGTTCGCGATTTGGCCAGCGCTGGTCTGGATGTCTCGCATCCACTGCTTCAACCGCGCGAAAAAACCCAGCACGCGCGGCTGCTTGTGCTCACGTCCAACCGCGGTTTGTGTGGCGGGTACAACGGAAACGTCTTGCGAATGGCCACCCGACTCCACCAACAGTTGAAGGCCTCGAATCCCAAAGTCAGCTTGGAAGTCTCCGGCAAACGAGGACTTAACGGCCTAAAATTCCGAGGAATCATCGCCGATCAGTCGTTCCTCCAGTTCGAGGACCAGCCTCGATTCGATCAAGTTGAAGCGATCGCCAATCGCTACTTGCAAGAATTCACTTCCGGCCAGTTGGATCGGTTAGATGTTTGCTACACCCGATTCATTTCCGTTTCGCGGCAAGTGGCCGTTGTGGAAACCTTGTTGCCGCTTGGCTCACTCGACGACAGTGGCACACTTACATCCAAGGAACAAACCCCAGACGCCGTTCAGAAAACTCAATCGTCGTACGAGTTCATCCCGTCGGCTCACAGCATATTGGAGGAAGTTGTCCCTGCCAGCTTTCGCGTACGGCTTTTTAAGTGCTTCCTAGATGCTGCCGTCAGCGAACAAATCTCGCGGATGGTCGCCATGAAGAGCG
>JANMEB010000651.1:0-2510 GCA_031376585.1 Planctomycetota bacterium
CGTTTTTCCACGCACAACCAGCGAATCCAATTAAGTCCCGCGATTACTGGCGAGCTGGCGTCGATCAGGTTGACCAAACTCAATTCAGTTTGAGTCAGCAGGTTGACCGCAGCGTATGCGTCTAGCGCTAAGGCCCTCAAGCGGCGGTCGTCGCCAGCCAAGCTTCCGACGAGTCGTGCGATGTCTACCGCGACGGAGTCCATTCGCATTGCTCCGAAGTCAATCAAGCCGGTGACTTGGTCGGCGGTGAACAAAACATGGTCGTGCCATACGTCGCGAATACAAGGAATGAGCACGCTGGTCGCTGACGCGACTTGCTGCAACGCGGCTTGCGATTGCGGAAGTTCATCGCGCGCGGCAGCAAGCAACTTCCGTAACAGCGATTCGAAATCGTGTGGTTGGCCGATCATTGCTTCTTCGTAACTAGCTAACGATTTGGAATGCTTGTGCAATGCGTCGATGCGCTCGCGGATCGCCGGAATGGCGTGCGGTCCTTGGGACCAGCGATTGGTGGCACGATGAAACTCGGCCAACATTCGCATCGCCGCCCGTAGCCGTTGGTTGGTTGGATTCGTCCAAAAATCGGCGACGCCAAGCATCCACGTTTCCACGGTCCAAAGTAGGCCATCGTGCGCGATGAACGCTTGACCGCTCGAACTCAACAAAGGCTTCGGCACGGCGAGCGTTGCGGGCAGACTTAGCAAGATGCTTTGAATCCAAGCGAGTCGATCCGCCCGGTAACCTGCGGGCCAACATCGCACAGACCATCGTTGCGACGCGCACTCGAATCGCCAGACCGATGCGCCACTGAATCCACCATCGATACGAACCAGGTTGCGCGTGGCAGCACAAGATTTTGTCGCCGGAAATTGGCTCAAGATGGGTTCAAGTTCGTTGATCATTTCTCGCACAGCAGCATTAGTATTGCGACAAGTATCCCCCAGAGTTTCCCGCCAGGAAACATGGAATGACCGAAAAAAGGAGTTTTGTTTAAAGCGATTCCTCGTTAGACTAGTGGTTTGTTATCGTTCAATCATTGGTTCGGGTGCCACTGGCTTGGCCAGTGCGCTTTAATGCTGGTATTCCGCAAGTCATCGGCGGAGTCAGCGGCAACCTAAGTCTTGGATTTGACAAATCAATAGTGGTTGATCAAAAATTCACACTTGTTCAATTGAAGCGCACTCTTCATGGCAACTGACATCGAAACGAAAAAACCGCTGGCGGAAAAACAAATCAACAAGCGTGCCGAAGTTGATGACCAGCTTCACGACGAACATACTCGCTTGGACACCGCCCATCCAAGCGTGCCACACCCGCAAATGGTCGACAAACAAAGTCGTATCCTGTGGGAGTATGTGGTGCCAGTGATCGCGTTCCACTTGCTGATTCCCCTGGCCTTCTTTCCGTACTTTTTCAGTTGGTGGGGATTGCTGTTCCTACCTGTCGGCAATTATCTGTTTTGTTCCATGGGAATCGGAGCCGGCTACCATCGGCTGCTTACCCATCGCGGCTTTCAATGTCCCAAATGGTTCGAGCACACGCTGGCGCTGCTTGGTGTTTGTAGCTTTCAAGATTCCCCCGCGCGCTGGACGCTTGTCCATCGAGTCCATCACCAGCATTCCGATCATCAGCCCGATCCGCACACTCCGATGGTCAGCGGCTATTGGGCTCACATGGGGTGGCTGTTCGTCGACAATCGGGAATTGAGCACAGCTTCGGCTTATGATCGGTATGTGCGGGACCTGATGCGCGACCCGCTTTATCTGTGGTTGCAACGCGGGTTGAACTGGGTTTGGGTTTACGCCGCTCACGTCGTTTTGATCTACGCGATTGGACTCGGCGTCGGTTGGCTGATGACGGGCACGCTCGCAGGGACGATTCAAATTGGTTTGAAGTGGCTTTTATGGGGAGCGATCTATCGCACTCTGTATACTTGGCACGTCACGTGGGCGATCAATTCCGCAGCGCACTTGTGGGGCTATAGGAACTACGAAACGCGGGAAAACAGCCGGAACAACTGGTTGTTTGCAATTCTGACTAACGGCGAAGGCTGGCACAACAATCACCACGCCGACCCGCGCTCTGCCGCGCACGGCCACCGCTGGTGGGAACTGGATGTGACCTATTGGACGCTCTGTGTTTTCGAGCGAATCGGACTCGTTTGGAACCTCGCTCGGCCCAATAAGAGCGCGCTGGAACGCAAGTCAATCTAATTGCATGGGTTGCCAACTAATCGTTGACTGACGCAAAGATCGATTAGTATGGCGATTTTCTTCTCAAACTCTCCGTCGCGTACAAAGAGGCCCGTGAGGCATCGATGTTCTCAAATTCTAGGAGTCTTGAAATGCATTCCATGACTCAACTTGGGAAGACCCAATTCATTGAAATTAGAGGAGAATAAACTGGAAAATCGCAACATCAAAAGGCGCTTGCGCGGTTGGTTGGCAATGGGAAGCCCGAACAGACTGGGGACAGCCGTCGACGCGAAATCGGAGGGTAGGTCGGTTAGG
>JANMEB010000658.1:0-1308 GCA_031376585.1 Planctomycetota bacterium
TGGTTGCCGTGCTGCCAGAAGTTGCCAAGTTCCACATCGACCCTCGCGACGACGGCCGATTCGATGGTTGGTATGGCGACGACACGGACGACAGCGCGTGGGAGACCATGCGTACCACCGTTCCGTTTTATGCGCAGGGCAATCATCAGGATGCACAGGGTTTTCCTTATCTTGGCGCGATGTGGTATCGGCTAACCGTGGACGTTCCTGCAGTCGCAGCCGGCCAGCAAATCAAGCTGTACGGCATGGCCGCAGAGACCGAAGCTTGGGTTTGGGTCAATGGCCAGTTCGTCGGCCATCGGCCTTATGAAGAAGCCTACATCCGCCCTTGCCCAATCGACGTTGATGTCACATCCGCGCTCAAGCCCGGACAAAAGAACACGATTGCGATTCGCCTACACACCAATTATCAACCTGCGCAAATGTCAGCCGGGATGGCTTCGCGATTGTTTTTGTACGCCCCCGCGACAGCGAACGCTGCGGAAACGAAATGATGTACTTACAGACCTATCATTTGCTGCTCTGAATATACCCGTCGTATTTGTATGACAGGCGCCTATTTTCAATTACAGACCGGTTCAAGATTTCCATGGCAAACAATTCACATCGAAAATGGCGTTGGAAGTCGTGGCTGATTCTATGCCTGTTGACAGTGAGCAGCGTAGCTGTTGTGGCCTTTCCCGTGTTTTTAATCATGCCTTTCAAATTGCAAACGCCGACTGGAATCGAGTGGTCTTTTTGGCTACGTCGAATTTCTTTTTGGACCTCCGTCGCCGCCTTGATCGGTGCCAGTTGGTTGTGCCTTCGATTATGGCCACAAGCTCGCTGGTGGAGTCGATGGAGCCTGCCCCTGTTCCTGTTGCCGATTCTCGTTGCTACCTGGTTTTCTCGCCAGAATCATTTCGAATGGATGTTCAATCCTCTCTCAGTTGCGGAGTATGTTGCCGCTTCGGAAGCGGATTTTATGGATGACCGGGAGATGGTCATGGCCATCGAGATTAATGGCGAAGCGATCGCTTATCCCGTGCGGCTAATGGCTTACCACCATATCTTGAATGATGTGGTTGGTGGAAAGCCGATTACGGCCACTTACTGAACACTCTGTCACACCGGTCTGGTGTGGAGTGCCGAAGTCGCGGGGCAAACATTGAAATTCCATTTATCGGGAATCAACAATCAAAACTTCATCATGCACGATGAACAAACCGGCACTTGGTGGCAACAAGTTTCCGGTCAGGCGTTGCATGGGCCTTTGAAAGGAAACAAGCTGACTTACGTGCTCACCGATGAAGTGACATTTGCGGTCTG
>JANMEB010000670.1:0-2880 GCA_031376585.1 Planctomycetota bacterium
TTAATCGCGTCGACCCCGGCCTCGGCAGCCGCATCGATATAGGCCTGGGCCATGCCAAGACTTCCGTCATGGGCTTGCGCGATCTCGGCAATCAAGAAACACGGGCGGCCTGGTCCAATATGTTTTCCGGCAATTTCGATATGCGAATTCAAGTTAATATCAATTTCAGAAAACGATTTGCGGTGACCCGACATCAGCTCCCTAGAACTTGGCGATTCAACGAATCGGACGTGGACTCGTTGGTACCCAGACCATGGCGGCTAGTGCTTTGTCAAACCTAAAACTTTGGGTGCCACTGGCTATGCCAGTGCGCCGTTGTGACTTGCGTTCCCGAAAGACACTGGCAGAGCCAGTGGCACACAACCCCAATTCTAAGGCTTGACGACGCACTAGCCCAAATTTCTCGCCAGCGAATCGTAACCCGACGCGTAAGCAAGGGATTTCGTGTTCGCCCTCACTTACGTATCGGGTTACTATTCCAACACTAGCAGAGCCAGTGGCACACAACCCCAATTCTTAGTCTTGATGACGCATTTGGTCCGCGCGCACTCCGTCCCCGTGGGTGACACACCCTGTAAAAAACCGGCTTTGAAAAAGGTGTCGGGAACGAATGGCACTGTCGAAAGCGAATTAGCTGAAACTTCCAACGCGAGTTGGTAGAGTTTCATACGGCTGGCTCAAGTAGGAAAACTGCCAACGCCATAAGGACAGGGAGTCGGTGTTTGGCTATTTAGTCTGTTGTGTCAACACTACCGACTCGCGTCGGTAGCTTGTTCCTTTTAAAACAATTACGACACTGACATTGGTTCCAGACACCTTTTTCAACGCTCACCTTTTTCAAAGCTGTTAATTTGTGCGGTTTGGCTAAGCCTTTACGATAACCAAATCCCGGAATTCGGTAAGATCAAATGTGATGAAAAAGGTGCCTGGAACTTTGGAGGCATTCGTAAGTTTGGCGAATAACAAAGTGCTGGAGAGTTCCGGACACCTTATTCAACGTCCGACAATTTGGACTTTATCGAATTTTCCAGACAATCAATTCGCACAAATGAACGACGGATCATTTGGCTTCGCCCGTCGGCAGAACTGTTACAGTCGAAACAATCGGCGATTCTGCTAAAGCCAAAACGGCGAACGGCTCAGGCCCAATGGTATCTACACAACTCCCTTCACCCTCCCGTGGGGAGGGTCGAGTCCCGTCCAGTCGGGACGTGGGGAGCGTAGTCGAAAAGTTGTCATTTCCCTTCACCCTTCCTTGGGGAGGGTCGAGTCCCGACCAGTCGGGACGTGGGGAGGGTCGAGCGAAGTGAGGGACATTGAGGCAAGACTTTAAAGCAACGGAAACAAAGAGCCCGACAACTCCGCGCTCAGCAGACCAAATCCGAAGGTCTTCTGTGGAGTCGACTGCGCACCAAGCAGATTTGCGGCCTGAAGTTCGGTCGCCAAAGAATCAAAGCCCTCCCCGTAATCCCCCTTCGGCGGATTTCGACCCTCCCAAGGGGAGGGTAAGGTCGTTTATCAGGAAAAAGGGCTGGGCGATTCTGCGACTTAGCGACGTGGATGTTGACGACGATGACGAAATGGTCGTTCGCGGAATCGCCAAACATCTTGGCTTGCGATACGAATTTGGTAAGCGGCATGGGACAGGTTCAGGTCGTCACGCCAACAAGAATTAAAGCCCTCCCCGTAATCCCCCTTCGGCGGATTTCGACCCTCCCAAGAGGAGGGTAAGGTTGTGGGGTCCGACTTGTGTAGATACCAATGGGTTTACGCCGATTGTCAAATCCATTTTCGTTCAACCTCGCTCTCGGCTCGTTGAAAACCGAAGCCACAAAGACCGCCGGGGTAAACCCGACGGCTCGCTAAAGGACGGAAACGCGTTCAATTGGCGGGCAGTATTTTGTCGCACAAGCCGTCATGCAATGGATCAAAGCGCTCGTTACAAAATCCCAAATACGAATGCCGCCGCCAGCCTTCGGCAAATTGGAATTTCCCAGACATTTTTCCGCATTGGGCATCGAGCTGCCGCAGCGTTTCCAGATACGAGTCTTGTCCTTGGCTTTGGTCAAGCCATTTCTTTTGGCTCGCATGTTTGGCGAGCGCTATTATTTTTCGATCGATCACTGGCGCAACATTGACGAAAAAATCCGGCGTGACGAGCTTGCCCAATGGGTCGCGGTGAAAGTACGGCTGCGCATGATACACCGCCACAGGATTGGCGACGTGTGGAGCCGGTGGATCAACGGGGAAGTTTGGCATTCCTCGACAAAACGCCGCACCGACGGCAAGTCGGCAAGTATTCGTGTGATCCTCCATGTAATCGGTCGGCGAATGCGTCAGCAAGATATCAGGAGCGACTTGGCGGACGACAGAACCTACTTTGGCCAACGTCCCTTGCTCGTAAAAAATTTCCATGTCGCGACAGATGGGCGGATGAAACTTGGCACCCAGAAACTCGGCAGAGGATTTGGCTTCGGAAAGTCGAATTGCGGCAATCGCTTTTGCGTCGTGTTCGGCCGATCCACAGGAGCCGTCGGCCAAGTTGAAATAATGGATTTCAAATCCGGCCTCGCGGAGCAACATGAGAGTTCCTGCCATGAGAAACTCAATATCGTCTGGGTGTGCCGCAATGGCTAACGCGCGAGGCATCGTCGAGTCTTTCAATTTTGGAAGCACTTGTCTCCACAGCCCTTAGTCATTAGCGAGAATTAGTGTTTATTAGTGGTACCAACTTTTCTGCATTGAAACATTTTCCGTCATTCCCGCGCAGGCGGGAATCCAGCCGCCCTTATTTCCGTCATTCCCGCAAAGGCGAAAATTCAGGAGAATTTGGCTGTGAACAAGGAACCGACCGTTTACATCCTGGCCAGCCGGCGAAAC
>JANMEB010000586.1:0-2552 GCA_031376585.1 Planctomycetota bacterium
CCGCGATCGTCGTTTCGACCAAATGATGCAAATGCCCTTTGCGAATCAGCGCGCGGCTGCTTTTGCCGTTGCCGATAAAGTCGATTACGTAGACGCCGGCGCGATTGAGTTGATCGAATTTGAAAGTTCGCTCCACGCGCAGTTGCGGGTCTTCCTTGTACGAATAAGTTTCTTCCCAGTGCGGGACAAGGCCATCGAGATTGATATCCGAGTCGAGCCGAGCGGATCGCGTGCGGTAATAATTTTCCGTATTGAGTTCAAATACTTTGACGATCAAGTTTTCGACGTTCTTCACTGTGAGTTTCAGCTCGACTGGCTGATCGACTGAAAACTGGCGCGGACTGTTGGGTGGAAAGTCAAGATCGACGCGTTGCACGAGCGCACGGTATTCGTCCGCTGAAAGCGAGCCGGCCCACTTCTGCCGATCGCCAAGTCCATTGACGATTTTGACTTCGGCGAATTGACGACGCAGGTAGCCGGATTCGATCCATGTTTCAAATTCTTTCGTGTTGGCCGCGTCGCGCATGAAATGATGCAAGTATTCGCGGATGAGGGCCTCGTCATTGCCGATGATCGGGAGTCGTGCGATCTGCGAAAAATCGGCGTTCAGATCGGCGTAGTGATTGGTTTGAGGCACTCGCTCCAGATATTTCGGGTTGATGTAGTGAACCGAGCGAGGAAGCTGAATGTACTTGAGAAATCGAGCTTTGTCGTAAACGCCAAGCTGGAGGTCGGTGTCGAGTCGGCGATAGAGGATGCTGGCTTTGAGCGAGTTGTGGATTGGGTCAAGCGGTTCGGCGAACTTCCACAATTCATCCAGCAGTTGGATTTGGGCGGTGGTGTCGTACGTCAGGTCGAGGTCGTCGTTCGGGCGGAGCTTGGTCAAGTAAATCGACACGAAGTTTGAATCGTTGGCTAGGTTTGGGATGAGTTTTCGCAGCTCATCCAGTTGGGCTCGCGTCATTGCGCGATGGATATTCATCGAGCCGAAGGCTTGGGCATCCTCGAATTTCAATTCCCTAGCGACGAGCGCAGTCAAGTTCGGCATGTCGGGTGTAACGAGCCGCTGCAACAGATGCCGCAAGCGCGTGGCGTCCAAATCGGCCGTAGCAAATCGCTCAAGACCCAAATCTTCGATTCCGTCTGAGTTGACGTGATCGGAGAGCGCCTGACGCAGAAGGGTGTCGTAGGCGATGGCAGCTTGATCGAGCTTGGTCGGAAGATCTCGCTGGGCGTCGGGCAATTCGCGTTGATGATTGAACGACAGTCCCAATCGTTGGCGCAAGTAGTCCAAGGAACTTTTTGCGTCGCGCGAGTAGGTGAGGAGAGCTTGGCGATTGCGTATCTCGATGAAGCGTGCTGTTTCGCCAAACTTTTCGACCCACGGTTTGAGCAGGGGCGCGACCTGATCGAACTTTTCTGTGGTTTGATAGTGCAGGCAATGATAGTAATAGTAGTCTTCAGTTCCGGGGACCAAGCTGGCGAGCGCTTTTTCGCGATCGGCGGCGAGAGCAAAGTCTTCGACGAACCCGATCTCTTGTGCATGCGCGACGGCGGCGAATATGCTTAACGCGACAATCGCCGATAGCCGTCCGAAAAAACTCACGGCGTTCATAAAACATCTCCCCTTGAACAGATTGAGTACGGCGAGCGAGGTCTGGCGGATTGCGTGTTCCACTCGTTTTGCCTCACGCTAAGATAGCATTCACTACGTAGTGGACTGATTGGTGGCCGGTTTGTTACCAAATCAAGTCAAAAATACGGGGCCCGTACGATCCGTTTGTACGGATAACCGGGACTACGGTTGGACAACGGCTCGCTGAATTCCGTTCCCCGTTTTACAAAAATTTGACAAATCGCGACCAAGCTCGTGGGGGTTTTTCTAAGACGGTACGGCTGGAGTTAGTGATTAATCTTGCGTATCAACGCGGCAAGCTCGTTGGGGACGAAGCAAGAACAACTCCAGCACATGTGAACTCTCGATGCAGCGACTTATTTTCCACCGCACAGTCCAAGCTGCATTTACCATCAGCCGATTGAAAAAAGTGATCCACGAAGTTGTTTTGTATGGACTTGCGGATTCCTGTTGAATGCGGCAGGTTGCCATCGGCCGCCTTGCTTCATTACGATCATCGGTTCCATATTGTTGTCATCGTCGTCTGGTCGTGGCTTTGCCTCAGGTTGCGGGAAAATCAGGTGCGGGTAATTATTGCCCTCGAGTGAATCTTCGTGGCGGTTGACCCAATCACTCGGAGGGTTTCGATCGATCGCGAGTTTCAAAAAATACGTGGTAAGGCGAACAAGAAACGAAAAAGCCACGGCGTTTAAGCCATGGCTTTCGTGATTTCATTTATTGTTGACTAAATGTGCATCGCCACTTTGGGAGTGTGATTTTAAGGCAACTCGTTTAACGCCCAGCCGTTAGGCGCCGGCACGCACTAGATAAGCCGGCGCCGGTCGGCTGGGCGTTAAACAAAAAAGTGGAGCTGTCCGACTAATAGCCGATGCTTGGTGGATTCGGAACCAAGAAGTCGCGTGGTCCGCGAGTCGTG
>JANMEB010000738.1:0-1697 GCA_031376585.1 Planctomycetota bacterium
GGCCCAAGGTCCGGTTGTCGATTTCGTGCAAACTCAATTGGCCTTCCCTCTACCGTCAGTGATCGCGGCCGATCACCGCGTGCTCGTACTTGAGCAATGTTCAGGGACGACCCTAAGGGCAAATGATCGGCGATTACATGGGGCTCATCGGCGTGATCTTGTTCATGAATCTCGACGATTGTTTCGCCGTTAGGTCCCTTATGAACTCGAAATTGCGCGTCCTCACGATTGAGGTTGATGCCGTTCTTTCGTAAAAGTTGGTCGACCTCGCTGGATACTTTGGTCGGTGGCGAGTGTTTGGCTGCTGATTCCGATTTGCTAAGTGCTGCCAATTTTGCGTTCTGTTGTAACGCGCCAGCGTGCTTCTTGATCCGCTCCATTTTGGCGGTCAACGCGGCGACTTCGTTCGATTTCTTCCCTTTTGATTTCGCGAGCTCGGTCCGCTTATTCTCAAGTTCGACCATTGATTTGTGCAGTGCCTGAATTTTTTCCTGTTGATTCAAACGTTTTTTCTGAGCTTGTTGGATTTGGGCCTCGGCAGGTTTTTGGTCGGCCGATTCATCGTCTTGGCCATTTCCAACCCCTCCAGCCAAATAACTGGCCGCGATAAACGCTACCAACAAAGTCCATTGTCTACATCGCTTCATTGTGTTTCTCCAATCGAGTTGTCATCCGAGGAAATTTGTCGGCCAGCAGCGTCCGATACAAGCGGCGCCTTCCGATTTGGGGATAATGGTGCCGAGCCTAACTCAGTTGTGTAAATCTAACGCCCCGGCACTATTCTTGGCCAGCACGCCACAAGGTAAAACGTCAGTACGTCCCAAAGGTTTCGCGAGAAACCGCCAGAATGTCAACCACTTTCGATTTAAGCGTCGAAAACTATTCCCCGATACAAACCGATGCGAACCCTTATTCAAAATGTGACCATCTTCTCCGGCCAAGGTCGGCGGCAAACGTCCGTGCTGCTCGACGGCACGATGATCGCCGATATTGAGCCGGCGATTCAAACTCGTGCCGACGAAGTGATCGACGGGCGCGGACTTTGGCTACTGCCTGGCGTGATCGACGACCAAGTCCACTTTCGGGAACCCGGACTGACGCACAAAGAGGACTTAGCACACGCAACGCGAGCTTGTGCTAAAGGGGGTGTGACCACATTTTTGGAAATGCCGAATACAAATCCCTCCACCACCACTCAATCCCGCTTATTTGAAAAGCTTCAACTCGCCTCGCATAAGTGCCTCGTCAATTACGGATTCTATATCGGTGCCACGACTAGCAACTTAAGCGATCTCAAGGCAACGCAGCGCACGCCGGGAATCAAAATCTTCATTGGCTCAAGCACGGGCGATTTGCTCGTGGATGATCAAGATTGTTTGGAACGGATTTTCGCCGAAACTCAATTGCCGATTTGTGCTCATTGCGAAGACGAGACGATCGTACGCGAAAACACGGCCCGACTCAGCGGATCAACCGATGTGGCCGATCATAGCCGCATCCGAGATTATCGCGCCGCCGTGGTCGCCACGCGCCGCGCGATGGACTTGGCGCTCAGGCATCGGCATTTCTTTCACGTTTTGCATGTCTCGACGGCCGATGAGATCGAGTTACTGCGCGACCACGGTGGATTAGTCACGAGCGAAGTCTGTCCGCATCATCTTTGGTTCAATGTCGACGATTATGCGAGGCTTGGGTCT
>JANMEB010000024.1:0-38098 GCA_031376585.1 Planctomycetota bacterium
TTAGGAACAGGCTTGCCGGCCGAAACGCTTTGCGCTGCGATGGAGACAATGCGTCCGAAACTATTCTGGCTGAGCGTATCGAACATCGAGTCGGTTCCCGCATTTCTTGAGCAATACAACTTGATTTACGAGCGCGCTCAGCGGCTTAACATCATCATCGCGGTAGGCGGCAACGCCTTGAACGCGGAGATTCGACGTCAAATGCAGTACCACGCTTTCTGCGACAGCCTGCGGCATTTGGTGAATTTTGTGGCAGGTACAAATTTAGCAAAACCATTGGTCGTATAGACTCCAAGCCTTTATTTCGAAACTTATTTATGTCCGCACTCTCATCGTCAGCCAACATCGCCGTGATCGGTGCCGGAATTTCAGGGCTCGTCGCGGCACACCGATTGAGTACTCGCCATGTCGTGACGCTGTTTGAGGCGAATGACTACATTGGCGGGCATACCAATACGATCGACGTTGAAATTGGTGACGAGCGGCATGCGATCGATACCGGATTCATCGTATTCAATGACCGAACCTATCCGAAGTTTGTTGCGCTGCTTGACGAACTCGGTGTGCGGTCGCGGCCGACGTCGATGAGCTTTAGCCTGCGGTGTGATCGCACGGGCTTGGAATTCAACGGCACGTCGTTCAACGGCCTGTTCGCCCAGCGCAGAAATTTGGTTCGCCCAGGCTTTTTTCGCATGGTTCGCGACATTCTCCGCTTCAATCGCGAGTCGGCGCGAATGGTGTTGCAAGGTGAATGGAGCGATTGTCGCGACGAAACCACCGTGGCGGAGTTTGTCAATTTCGGCCGTTATTCTCGCGAATTCGTCGAGCACTATTTGCTTCCGATGGGTTCTGCCATTTGGTCTTGCCCTGTTGGAACTTTCGCCCAATTTCCGATTCGATTTATCGTCGAGTTTTATCGGAACCACGGGATGTTGAATCTTCGTGATCGGCCAGTGTGGCGCGTGGTCGAAGGGGGATCCCGGACTTACGTTAACGAAATACTACGCCGGTTTTCAGGCCGAGTTTTAAAGAGCACGCCAATCGATAGAGTGCGGCGGTTGGCTGACCGCGTGGAAGTTGCGCCGCGTGGCGGCTTGGCTCAGAACTTTGACCACGTCGTGTTTGCCTGCCATGCGGATCAAGCTCTCAAGATCTTGGCTGACCCATCACCGAGCGAACGAGAATTGCTGACGGCATTTCCTTACGAAAAAAATAGTGCCGTGCTGCACACTGACGCATCGATCTTGCCCCGTCGCCGCCGGGCTTGGGCCAGTTGGAACTACCGTATGCCTGCAAATTTCTCGACGCAAAAGTCAAATGCACAGCGCTCCGGTAGGAAAATCATCGGCGACCGTGGTTGGGCTGGATTGGATTCCCTTGGGACGAATCCGAAACCAACGAGGCCAGGCGCCACGGTCACGTATTGCATGAACCTATTGCAGCACATTCGATCAAAACACGTCTTTAACGTAACACTCAACTCGGATGAACTCATTGATCCGACAAAGGTCTTACAACGATTCGTCTACGAACATCCAATCTTCACTACTCGCCGTGCCGCAGCCCAGGCTCGGCATGGCGAGTTATTGAATGCGAATCGCACCTCGTATTGCGGCGCATATTGGCGGAATGGATTTCACGAAGATGGTGTCGTCAGTGCGCTGGCCGTTTGTGATTCGCTGGATAATAATTTGAAAGCTGAAACGACTCGAAAGCCTGAGAATAGGACTAACGGCTTGCAACCGGCTTTGGTGGACTAACCTGCTAATCGTGCTCCGAATTCACACTTGGCGAATGCAACCCGACGCTCGACAATAAATTACACGAGAAAAGCGACCTCCCTTGATCATCATGCTCCGACCATCATCCACGCCGATTCAAAGCTGCCTCTATGAAGGGACCGTCCGGCATCGACGTCGGGCAACGGCGGCGCATGAATTTCGTTATCGACTGTTCATGGTGTATCTCGACCTAAGTGAAACGGAAGAGCTATTCGGACGCAGAGGACTTTGGTCGACGCGTTGGCCTGCTGTCGCGCGGTTTGCGCGGGAAGATCATTTGGGCGAAGCCGATCGACCGCTGGAGGTATGCGTCCGAGAACTTATCGCTGAACGGCTCGGTTGGCAGCCAACGGGACCCATTCGTTTGCTGACAAATTTTCGTTGCTTCGGCTTTCAGATGAATCCGATCAGCTTGTTTTATTGCTTCGATGTGACTGGCGAATTCGTCGAAGCTGTGGTTGCGGAGGTCACCAATACGCCTTGGAACGAGCGGCATTGTTATGTCCTGGATTTGCGCAATCAGGCTGGCGCGCGGCGATTTTCTGCCGAACACGGTAAGTCGTTTCATGTTTCGCCGTTTCTTAAGATGGAACTGGAGTATCAATGGCGAATGAATCAACCCGGCGCGCACTTGGCGGTGCATATCGACACGATGACTTCCGGTGATCGGCCGTTTGACGCTTCGCTGGTGATGCAAAAGCTACCGCTGAGTCGATGGCAAAAATTGCGAGTGCTGGTTCGATTCCCGCTGATGACCGTTCAAATTTTCGCCGGGATTTATTGGCAAGCGTTTCAGTTGTGGCGGAAACGCGTCCCCTATGTGCCGCACCCAAACAGCCCGACGCAACGGCCGATCCTGGAGCAACCAAATGAACCTGAAATCGAGCCCAATTCCCCGATTCTGCCGGCAGCAAAACTGAAACGATTGCCAAGTTAATTTTTTCTAGTCTAGGATTCGACCAGCAAGCCGGGAATTTGAACCTAAAAGGAAACATAATCGCATGAGCAACACAACGTGTGTTAAGCCGAAAGAATTTAAGCCAATCGGAATTGTCGATCGGAGCGCGCGGCGGCTGGTTGCGCGGAGACTATACGAATTGCGCCGCGGGACGGTGACTCTTGTGGACCAATCCGGCACGAAAGGATTTGGCGAGTCCGCCGATTTAGCCGCGACGATAAACGTGAATCGTCCGCGATTCTTTCGCGACGCAGTCGTCGGTGGAACCATGTCTGTCGGAGAATCCTATTTGCGCGGCGATTGGGACTGCGATGATTTGACAAGTTTGTTTCGAATCTTTGTCCGAAACCGCTCCGCGACAAATCGCTTTGACAGTACTGTGGCACGGTGGGTCGGATGGAGTCACCGATTCTATCACTGGTTGCGCTCGAACACGCGGACGGGGAGCCGCCGCAATATCGAGGCGCATTATGATTTGGGAAACGATTTTTTTCGCTTGTGGTTAGACGACACGCTGGCGTATTCCTGCGGAATATTTCAAACGTCTAGCGATTCGCTCCGAAATGCGTCGCAAGAAAAATTTGATCGAGCGTGCCGCAAACTTGATTTGCACCCCAGCGATCACGTCCTTGAAATCGGCACCGGCTGGGGAGGATTCGCGATCCATGCCGCGAGTAAGTATGGTTGCCGCGTCACCACGACGACGATTTCCAAAGAGCAATTCGCGGTGGCGAGCGAGCGAATAGCCGCGGCGGGCTTGGCCGATCGAGTCAAATTACTTCAACAGGACTATCGCGATCTTCGCGGGCAATACGACAAGCTGGTTTCGATCGAGATGATCGAAGCGGTCGGCCATCGCAACTTCGATCACTATTTCCGGCAGTGCGGAGATCTCTTGCGGCCGGACGGCTCGCTTGTCTTGCAAGCCATTGTCATGCCTGAACGAGGATACGAACAATATTTGCGATCGGTCGAATTCTTGCAGCGGTATATTTTCCCGGGAGGTTGTCTTCCGTCGTTAGGTGCAATTCTCGATTCGGTCGCGAGGAAAACGGACTTGCGTTTCGTGCATGCCGAAGATTTTGCACCGCACTATGCAGAGACGCTGCGGCGCTGGCGGCACACATTCAACCTTCGGCTCGACGACGTTCGAAAACTGGGCTATTCGGAGTCTTTCATTCGCTTGTGGACCTACTACTTGTGTTACTGCGAAGCGGCGTTCGAGGAAAGAAATGTCGGTGTTCTGCAGATTCAATTCGACAAACCCCAGTGCCGGCGAGACGCCATTCTTGATGGCCCACAACCGTTCCTATCGAACGAAACCACGACTACAAATATCGCGCCAAGGCGCAGAATCGCAGACCAAAAAGAAAGAGTTTTGACGGATGCAACTGCGTAATGGGCTTCACTGGACGCGATCATCGCCTCCGGCGAGTGGGCCGCCGATTGATGGAGCGTTGAATTATTGAACTGCGAGTCGGCGAATGGGACTTTTGGGATCAGGAATTGAGTTAGTCGAGCGGGGGTTTATCCCTGACTCGATCACGCGGTTTGCGATTCGTCGTCTGTGTCGCCAGCGATTGAGCTTGGCGCACATTCATCGGGGTTCGCAAACGGCTGGCGGAGGCAGCGCCTTCGTCGAGTCGATGCGTACTGGGCCGATCGCCCCCGTCCCGGAGAAAGCCAACCAACAGCACTACGAACTACCGCCGGAATTTTTTGCGTTAATCTTGGGCCCGCACCGAAAGTACAGCAGTTGTTATTTCGCCAGCGAGCAAACCTCTTTGACTGATGCCGAAGAAGCGGCACTCGCTCAAACGTGCCGACACGCGGGGTTGGCGGACGGCCAAGACATTTTGGAATTGGGCTGTGGCTGGGGTTCCTTGTCCCTGTGGATGGCCGAAAGATACCCCAACAGCCGTATTGCCGCAGTTTCCAACTCGACACCGCAGCGCCGCTTCATCGAGGCAGCGGCAACGAATCGACAGCTAAAAAACTTACACGTCATAACAGCCGACATGAATGATTTCACGCGGCCCGAATCGAATTCGACGGATGGAAAATTCGATCGCATTGTTTCCGTTGAAATGTTCGAACACATGCGGAATTACGAAGAGCTTTTGGCCCGAATTGCGGATTGGCTGCGGCCCGCCGGAAAGTTGTTGGTACACATTTTCTGCCACCGCGATTCAACGTATCCGTTTGAAGTCGAGGGTGCGGCCAATTGGATGGGACGTTATTTTTTCACCGGTGGGATCATGCCCGGCGTCAATCTACTGCGAAAGTTCGATCGTGATTTGTGCGTGGAAGATCAGTGGACTTGGGGCGGAACGCATTACCAGCGCACGTGCGAAGCTTGGCTGGCCAACTTAGATGCACACCGGGCCGAAGCGCTTGAGATACTCGGCAAGACTTACGGTCGTTCGCATGCCCACCGCTGGCTTAATCGCTGGCGCACGTTTTTTCTTTCGGGCGCGGAACTATTCGGCTATGCTGCTGGCCGCGAATGGTTTGTCGCACATTATCTGTTAGGACATCGCGGTTCGAGCGACCTTCCCGAATAACTTGAATACCTCGTTGATGCGTTAAATGACGCCTATCGTACAGACATTATTGATCGATTTTGCCGTCGTCCTGGCCGCCATGGTCGGGCTGTGGTTTTTGGGTACAACGCTGCGCGATGTGAGCATCGTCGATCCTTTTTGGGGGATTGGTTTTGTCTTGGTGGCGTGGCTGGCGATGTGCATCAACTGGCCGGGGCAGACCCGCGTTGGTTTGCTGGTGGCGATGACGACGATCTGGGGACTGCGGCTTTCGCTGTTTTTGTTGTGGCGGAATTGGGGCAGAGGCGAAGACCGCCGCTACACCGCGATGCGACTGCATCACGGCCCGCGATTTTGGTGGGTCAGTTTGCTGACGGTGTTTCTGTTGCAAGGCGTGATTCTGTGGTTGGTGGCAATGCCCATTCAGGTGGCGGCGGCGCAGAATATGCCGAAACAACTTGGCTGGATCGACATCCTCGGTGTTTTGTTTTGGACGACTGGAGTTTTTTTTGAAGCGGTCGGAGACTGGCAGTTAGCGCGATTCAAAGCGGATCCCAAAAATGCGGGGCGGGTCATGGATCGCGGCTTGTGGCGATACACGCGGCACCCGAACTACTTTGGTGATTTTTGCGTGTGGTGGGGGCTTTATTTAGTCACAGTCGCGGCGGGTGCTTGGTGGACGATTGGAAGTCCGCTACTGATGTCGATCTTGCTAATGCGAGTTTCCGGCGTGTCGTTGTTGGAAAGCACCATCGTCGACCGTCGACCGGAATATGCTGCTTATCAAGCTCGCACGAATGCTTTCTTTCCCGGGCTCTCACGGGAAAAATCGAGTTAATGCGGCGCGCATTCAGTGGCAGACCGGAATGGATGTAGCGCCGGGTGTTCAGAATTCCGCCAAGACTGGCGTTACGGCGGTTTGCACGCCGCCGGTGACGTGGACTTTTTGATCGCGGTCGATGAAGACGTTGATTTCGCTGCGCACGCCGAATTCGCTCGTGTAGATTCCGGGCTCAATCGAAAAACAAGTTTCGGGAAGGACGAGTCGGCCGTCTTTAGTTTCCAAATCGTCGATGTGCGTTCCGTTCCCGTGCGTCTCTTGCCCGATATTGTGGCCGGTTCTGTGAACGAAATACTGACCATATCCGGCTTTTTCGATCACGTCGCGCGTCGCACGGTCGACTTGCCAACCATACAACGGCTTCTTGGCGGCGAAGGCTGATTTGACTGTTTCGATTCCCGCGTCGCGGGCCGCCGCAACGATCGCAAAAATTTTCTGGTACTTTTCCGGAACGGCCGTGCCCAGGAACCCGACTCTGGTCAAGTCAGAATAAACCGCACCCGGTTCCTCAAGTTTTGCCCACATATCCAGCAACACAAAATCGCCCGATTTGATTTCGCTGTCCGAGCCTTTTTGTGGCGCGTAGTGCGGATCGCCGCTGTGCGGCCCCACGCCAACAATCGGCGCGTGATAGGTCGTCATCTTGTTTTGGCGGTAAAAGTCCATGACATAATCTTGCACGTCCGTTTCGCGCAAGGTTTGGTTCGCGCGCACGCGATCGGCGATCATTTTCCACGCCAAGTCAAACGCTTGCTGGTTTAGTCGATCGGCACGCAGATGCTGCTCCCACTGTTGCGGCGTCCAGCGCGATTCGAAATAGGAAATCAAGTCGCCAGAAGAAACGACTTCAACCCCGAAGGACCGAATCAACTCAATCGTTCCCGCATCGACTTTGGAGACGTAAGGGTTTCCGTTGCGCGGTGAATATTCCATCGCCACTTTGGAAACGCCAGCCAGCAACTTCTGGATGCCATCCTCCAACTCTTGCCACGTGAGATAAATGGTCTTTTCACCCGGCAAGTGATCGAGCGCGCCGGATTCAATTCGGTGAACGAGCTTTTTCGCTGTTCCGTCGGCACCGACATAATAAAAAAAGCGGCGGGATTTGGCTTCGGATTCCGGAATTCCCAGAACTCGCAAGGCGAGCACATTCGAACCTCGAAAATCGTACAGCAGCCAACCCGGCAATCCGAATTGCGAAAGAACGGTTGTGACGGCCTTAAGATCAAACATGTTTCGCCCTTTGTCGATTGTCACGAATTTGCAATAGCGAAAACTACTGCAAATTGAGGAAACTTCTTGGTGGTCCACCGACTCCAATTTGACGACGTATGCTCGTCGCGTCGGGGGATAGAGTATGATACAAAAGCAATCGCGTCGCTGCGATAACCAACGACGCAAGTGGCCCGTTCGGCGACGACCGTTCAGCGTGCCTCTTCCGATCGCACCTGAATTCTTGCGGTTTCAACAGCACCAATAATCAAATCATGCGGATTGGATTTAACATGTTCCGATCAATCGTTCTCGGAATTTTCGTTGCATTTTGTTTTTCCGGAGTCGTGAGTGCCCATTCCAATCCACAAGAAGATATTGGCGTAATAACCAGGCCCGCCATCGTTCAAGAAGCAGCGGTCGAGGCCGCTCAGGACGAGGCGAAAGCGGACGTAACCGACGACGAAAAAGCCGTTGTAGAATCTGTCGACAACAGTCAGCCGACCAATCCGCGCGACATTCGACTTCATCTTTGGGACGGCAATGTGATCACCGGCGAATTGGGAATCGAGCAAGTCACCGTAAAGACCGAGTTCGGTGAACTTCAAGTCCCGGTCGAAAAAATCGTGAGTTTTCGCCCAGGCTTGGAAAGTTTTCCTCAATTGCGAGAGCGCATTGAAAAATTTGTCGACGACCTTGGCTCCGACGACTACAAGACTCGCGAAACGGCCCACAAAGGCTTGGTCGCAATGGGGATGCAACTGCGGCGCGAAATCTATCGCTTTGAGGATGGCGGCAACGCCGAACGCAAAAGGCACTTGGACGAAATTCGAAAAGAAGTCGAATCGATGGTGGAAGACTTGAACGAGGAATCGGAATTAGAAGACGACGCCAATGTGGAACTGATTCAAGGTGATTCGATCGCCACTCGCGATTTTGTTATCGTCGGAAAAATTGTACAGGGCTCGTTTGAAGTCTCCAGCAAATACGGCCCACTCACCGTGCAGCTTGGCGACGTGAAGTTCGCGGATCGGCAACAAGCGAGCAACGTCCAACGCCGCTCAACGTTGAGCGTGGCGGGCAAGAATTATGTGCACGCGAACCCCAAATCGACCGGAATTCGCTTGAACCGCGGTGATCGAGTTTCCATTCGCGCCGAAGGCCAAATTGCTATGAGCCCTTGGGGTGGCCAAGCCTCTGCATCGCCAGACGGCAACGCCCAATATGGAAACTTTAATGGACACGGAGGCGGTACGCTGCTGGCTTTGATTGGCGACGACGACAAATACATCAAAGTCGGATCCAAGGCGACGTTCACGGCTTCCAAGGCAGGGTTATTGAAACTTGGCGTGGCCATGCAAGCCGAGTATTGTAATGACAGTTATCAATTCCCCGGCGGTTACAAAGTCAAAATCACCGTCGAATCAGCAGAGTCTAGCGAGTAAGGCTTGCGAGCGGGTTGTGTCAGCTCCTTAATTCTTTTTTTGGTTGTGTCGAACGGATTGGATGGGCGGCTACAATCGCCTATCGTCTTCCGGGACCGCGAATCACGCTGGTTAGCTCGTCGCCGTCAAGCCAAACGACGTGACAATCCCGGCAGGAATCGATCACGATATTTCCCGGACCGCAATACGGATGGACGTCCATCTTTTTCCAACACGCCGGACAATTCGCGGCGATCTCTAACGCGCTCGGTTCAATCGGAGTAGGCTTATTGTCCGGGCCATCATAGATTTGTCGAAGGTGTTCGACGACTTCTCCAAACAATGCATTTTGGATCATCATGCCGTGACATTTCGCACACACGACGACTTTGGACTTGAGCAATTCGCCAAAGACCATCTCCGTCCCGCACCGCGGACATGTAGCCTCTGCCGGATTGTCGGTAACTCTGATTGCCTCGGATGAAGATTGCGAATTCGGGTTGCCCACTATTTGTTCGTCAGCCATGAGTTGATCCACAAAAGAGTATTAACCCGAACAAATATTTTCGAAACCTGACCGAGGTCGCTTTGGTTTTCTAAATGGCACAAAAAAACTTGCACCAAATTTTGCGATATAAAACCCGTAATCAGGATGGCACGGCAGGATTTCGACCGCAAGCAATAGATTCGCCAGCAGAAGCTGATTTAGGCGACATTTTTTGTGCAACTTTTCTCATTTTGAAGCGCTTTAATGTTGTCACTGCGAATTTTGACGGCGATTTTCGCCCGAAAATTTAACAATGTCCGAGTCGAGCGCGTCGAATTGGCATTCGGCTCTTGCTCATAAATTAAAAAATTCCGCAGGAATTTCAGGGCGACAACCACGAATATACTGGTGATTGAGGGAGGAATGCCATGCACGTGCCAACACAGTTCCCAGACGAGATTTTTCAAGATGCGATACGCCTCGCCGATAATTCCGCGCGACGGCGGTACTTGGAAGAATCCTGCCAAGGTGATATTGAGCTTCGAAAGAAGATCGAACAACAGATTGAGCAACACGTTTCCGGGCCAAGCGTTTTGAACGACACCACTGACGGACCAGCCGCCGACAATTCAGTCTCAGGCGTGCTCACGGTTGGCGGTCGTATCGGTCCCTACGAATTGCTCGAAGAGATCGGCCACGGAGGCATGGGAGTCGTGTTCTTGGCGCAACAGTCCGAGCCGATCCACCGCCGCGTCGCGCTCAAAGTCATCAAAGTCGGCATGGATACACGGCGGGTCGTAGCCCGTTTCGAATCCGAGCGTCAGACGATGGCCTTGATGGATCATCCGTCCATTACGAAAGTTCTCGACGCCGGCGCCACCGAGTCTGGGCGTCCGTACTTTGTGATGGAGTTGGTCAAAGGCCTTCCGATCAACAAGTACTGTGATGTGCATCGAATGTCGATTCGCCGCCGACTGGATGTTTTTGTTCAGGTTTGCAATGCATTCGAACACGCGCATCAAAAAGGAATCATCCATCGCGACATCAAGCCAACCAACGTCATGGTCGTTGACCAGGACGGTGCGCCACTTCCTAAAATCATCGACTTTGGAATCGCCAAAGCAACTACGGAAATAAAGTCCGATCGAACGGCGACCTTGACGCGTGCCGGCGAGATGGTAGGCACGCCGCTCTATATGAGCCCCGAGCAAGCCAGCGACGGCGACGTCGACACTCGGTCGGATATTTATTCGCTCGGCGTCCTCCTGTATGAATTGCTAACCGGGACCACTCCGTTCCACGATCTCAGAACAAACAGCTTCCAGGACCTTCGTGAAGCTATTCGCTTAAATGATCCACCGACCGCCTCAAGCCGCGTCAGTAAATTGGGAGACACCGCACGCGAAATTTGCGCCAATCGCGATACCGATGCACCGGCATTGCGACGATCGATCCGAGGTGAACTCGATTGGATCTTGAACAAGTGCCTGGCCCGCGATCGAAATCTGCGCTACCAATCTGCAGGCGAACTCGCCCGCGAAATCCGACGCTTCATCAACGGCGAAGCTCTTGACGCCGCCGCACCGACATTTTGGTACCGGACCAAAAAATTCGTGGGCAAGAACCGCACGGTCGTTACCGTAACTGCTGCGGTCGCTTGCCTGTTAGCATTTGTCAGCATCTTTTCGTCGTGGATGGCCGTTCACGCCAGCGCACTTGCCCAGCGCGCGACGGACGCCGAAAAACTTGCCAACACTCGTTTGCAAGATGTTGAAAAAGAACGCGATCGGGCCATGGCTGCCGAAAAGCGTTTAGCACAACTGGAGCGCGCGCAACGCAATCGAGTCGCGATCCATCAAGCCGCCGCACTTCATAATGCGGATATGATGAAAAAATACTTGGTCAAAACGGCCGAAGGAACTGACAAAGTAAATGTGTCCGGCGTACAAGTCATGTCATTGGCCAAATTGCTTAAATCCGACTTCCCATCTTTGCCTGAAACACATCTCACGCTAAATCAACCCCCGCCACAGCCACCGCTTCAGGCGGAGATGCCGCATAACCCTTCGCACGCCAAAGTTACTTCCGTAGTTGTCCCGAACCCAACGGCCAACGATCTGGAAATCGTTTGCGACGACGAAGGGGAATGCCAAGCTTCCGTTTTGAAATCGATCCTCAATCAACAGAAAGAGGCATTCGGCAACGATGATGTTATGCTTGCCGTAACGTTAAATTCGCTTGGCGAACTCATGTCGGAGCAAGAAAAATGGGGTGAGTCCGCCGAGTACTTTAATGACGCGGTCGAGATCCTCAAGGACACTGCCGACGAACATCCCGAGCTCCTCAAAATCCGCGAGAACTTGACGAAAGTCCTTCAAAACCGTGGCGACATCAAACAAGCCATCGTCGAACTGCAAGCCGCCAGGAAAGCTCTGAGCGATTTGGATTTGCACAGAGACTTGCGCTCGATCTGGAACAAAGTCAAAAAGGGACTGGATACGAAGGCCCAACAAGGCCAGTAGAAAAGCCCCCATGGTTAGGGCGAGGCTTCCGTTGTGCTATTTTTCTTTTTCCTTTCTCGCGCCTTTCGGGAAAAACAGTTTGGGTGAGGGGCATCTTTACTCTCGGTTCCAAGCTTCGCGGCGCCGATGAATCCTGCGACAATCAATTCAGCCGAAGCCTCGCCCTCGCGCTTCAAAACTCATCGCGCAACGGACGGAATTCAAACCGATAACGCTGGTTCCGAGCAGATTGATTCCGATCGGTTGGCCCGCCGTATCCGCATCGCGCGACTCGTTTCACACAATATTCCGGCCGCGCGCCTCGACTAAGAGTAGCAACCAACAGCAAACCCAAAAGCAGGCTCACGGCGAAAGCCGGTTTCGACCATCGATTTAAGTCGATGGCAAATCCCACAACCGCAAGTACGACGACGATCCATTCATTGTTGCCCTGTCCCAAGTCATACAATGATCATTTGCGGACCAATCAAAGGGTAACTTTCGATCAAAATGAGACAATGGAATTAGCCACGACATGGATTCAAATTACGGTAAAATAGTGATTGTCGTTTGGCTCGGGTTGTCCGCCGCCGAGCGGCGTTAAGCAACGAGTGTTCATCAACACTCGGAGCAGGAGTATTTTGTGTGACGCACTCGGTTGAGAGAACGAACGATTCTGGTGACGGCCAAGCCGGCAGGCCCTCAAAGGGCGTGCTCGTCATCGGGGCTGGAGTCAGCGGTCTCACCAGCGCGCTTTGTTTACGGCGGAAAGGGTTCAAGGTTACTGTGGTCGCGGACCAGTTCGCACCGCGAGTTACGTCGGTTGTCGCAGGAGCCTTGTGGGAATGGCCACCGGCAGTGTGTGGCCATCATCACGACCAGACCTCGTTGGAACGGTCCAAAGTTTGGTGCCAAAAATCGTACGAAATTTTTGCGGACCTCGCGCGAGAACCAGCGACCGGCGTCTTTTTGAGACCCGTGACTTTTTACCTCCAGCGCCCGATCAACGACGACCTGCGGCAACTAGCCAAAGTAAATGAGCTTAAGGAAAAGGTTCGGCAGTTCAAGCATGATGCCTCACTGATACAGGAAAACGGCATCAACGCTCAGCTCGGCTTTCGGGACGCTTACAGCTACCTCGCGCCCATGATCGACACGGATGTGTATATGCACTGGCTTTTGGGCGAAGCACGCAAAATCGGCTGCCGTATTGTCGAGGGCAAAATTACTGGTCGACTGCGAGAACAAGAACGTTTGCTTACACGTCAGTATGAGGTCGACGCGATTGTCAACTGCACCGGATTGGGGGCGGGTGAGTTAACAGGAGAATCGCTGACGCCGCTACGAGGTGCGCTCATTCGAATTCGGAACGATGGAAAGTCAATGCCTCGGATCACTCAGGCGCATTGTGTCTCCTATGACGGTTCGGGTGAAGGGAGTGGGTTCATCTTTATCGTGCCTCGCGGAGAGGACACATTAGTTCTGGGGGGATTGGCCGAGCCCGATGAATGGGACTTGAATGTCGGTCTGAACAACTACGATCCGATTCGTAGAATGTACGAGCGCTGTCTTGAATTTTTGCCGATCCTAAAAGAAGCCACGATCGACGCATCCGAACCTGTACGAGTCGGACTGAGGCCACTTCGCCAGCAAAACGTCCGCTTGGAACGGGAATTGGGCACGAACATTATTCATAACTACGGTCACGGTGGTTCGGGAGTTACTTTTTCCTGGGGCTGCTCCCTCGAAGTTGCCGATCAAGTTGAAAGGCTGATCTCCCTGGGGGGCGAGAGCCTCGCCGCGCACAGCGGTCTTAGCTACGGGGAATCTCAAAAGATATAATCATTCTGGTTTTCCGTCATCGACGGACAACGGTTGTAACACGCGAACAAGAATCGCGTCCGCTTGATGATGGTCTAGTTCCAATCGTGGACCATCCTCCTTTGAAAGAGTCCAGATGTGGCCGTCGCCGATGCGCGGTCCGATCGTAATAACATTGCCGGCCAACAGGCCGAGTTGTGATACTTCCGGTGCAATCGCACGAACCTCAGCGCGATCACCTTCGCGCAACATGCTGACACGCACGTCGACGTTTTGATTCAAGTGCACGATGTCCGCAGGAATTTCCGAACCGTGCGGATCCGCCAGCGGGTGCCCCAATTTGTCGTCCAAGTAATCGACCGTGCGATCGTCTTTGACATGTTCCAGCACATGGGCTTTGCGATGCCATTCCTGCTCCGGAACGCCTGCCCGTTGCAAATATGTTTCCCACAAGCGGTGCGCACGTACAAGCTGCGTGGCTTCGCGTCGACCGCTGTCGGTAAGCTTGATTTCAGCCTGCCGCTGTAGCAAATAGCCCTGGCGCACGAGCGAACTCAGAGCCTTGCGCACACGCCCCTGGGCCGTTTCCACTTTTTTTATCAAAGCTGAAATCGGAACCCATTCGCCCGAATGTCGCAGGACTTGGCCCAAGATATCTTCGGCGACCTCTTGGGTCACGCCGCTTTGTCGACGCAACCAATCGACGATCAAGCCCCGCCGCGGTGAAACAACCAGCGTCGTCAAAAAAAACATCGTCGACGTGACAACGACCGAAGCACCCGGTGCGGCACCGGCCGTGCTGGCCAGCAGAAACCCCAACCAATAGCTGGCCACACCAATCACCACGGAGCCAATGATCATCCGATTCAAGCGATCGAACAGCAAGTAAGCTGTCGCGGCCGGCGTAATCAACAGGGCCACAACCAAAATAACTCCCGCGACGCGCACTCCGCTGACGACGACCAGCGACGTACAGGCCGTGAGCATGTACTCGATCGCTAGGACGGGGACTCCGATCGACGCCGCCATGATCGGATCAAAGCTTGTCAATTGCAGTGGCCGATAAAACAAAATGACCACAGTGAGCACAATCGACGTCACAATGCCTAGCAGCCAAAGTTCCGTGTTCGACGTCGCCAGAACGGAACCAATAATAAAGTGATAAATATCGATGTGGATCAAGCGACCGAAAAAACGGGTCGACACGACGAACGCACCCAGCGCGAAAATGCCCGTGTACATGATGCCGATCGCCGTGTCTTGTTTGATACGCGAGAATTTGGTGACCAATCCGATCATGGCGACGGTGAGAACCCCGGCGAACATCGCCCCGATCAGCATCGCGGCCAAATGGGCTTCCTGGCCAAAGAAAATTTTCATGATCAAGTAGCCAGCGATGACACCGGCCAACATCGAGTGGGCGATCGCGTCAGCCAAAAACGCCATGCGGCGCAGCACGATAAAGCAACCGATCACACTGCAGACCATCGAGACCAGCGTGCCAACGATCATTGGCTTGATCAAATAGCCGTAGTTCAATTGAATTTCCGAAAGCCGTTCGAGCATGGAATTGTTAACGACGTGAAAAACCCGTTCAAGCCAAGGCCGCTTAAATTGTAAGCTTGTCGAAACCAACTCGCGAGCGGAGTCTGAATGGGGATTTGACAAGCGGCGAATGCGGCGGATAGCTTGCACGAACCGCTTTCGACCAAACAACGTCACGTAACCCGCTTTCATCGCCTGCCATGTCTGACGCGATCGACTTGTCCGCCGCCTTGTTGCAGCAACTACAATCGCTTGCGCGGAGCGGAATCCGCGACTTGCCCGTGGCCAATCTGCAGTCGACGATCGCACGGCCCGACTTTGCCGTACTGACGGATTCGACCGCCTCAAGAAACGAAACGCCAACGCTTTCGCTCGACGAGCGTAAAGCCGATCTGCGCGCACTCGAGCGCGAAGTGGCCCAATGCACACGCTGCACTGATTTGGTTTGCTCGCGGACGCAAACGGTGTTTGGCGTCGGCAATGCGCAACCTCGGCTCTGCTTTCTCGGTGAAGCACCCGGTGCGGACGAAGACGCCCAGGGCGAACCGTTTGTCGGGCGAGCTGGGCAATTGCTCAACAAGATCATCGTCGCGTGCAAGTTGACGCGCGAGGACGTCTATATTCTCAACGCCATTAAATGCCGCCCGGAGAATAATCGCACGCCGACCGATACGGAAATCGACAACTGCGGGGAGTACGCTCGCCGACAGTTGGAAATATTGCGGCCGGAGTTTATTTGCTGTTTAGGAGCAGTAGCCGCGCGTGCCTTGCTTAAACGAAAGGATTCGATCGGAAGGATGCGGCAAAAGTTTTTCGATTATGAAAACAGTCGTGTGATAGTCACGTATCACCCGGCCTACTTATTGCGCGAGCCCAGCGCCAAACGCGACGTTTGGGCCGATATGCAAATGCTCATGAAAGAAATGGGTATATCCGTTTGATCAAAATCCAGCGCTTTTTGCGGGCACGATTTTCCTCTCGCATCCAAGCGACCGTTATTGGGCGGATTCGGCGGGCGGTTCGGCAATCGGGGGCCTCCAACCGGTGTCAATTAAGAGATAGCCTGACCAGAAAAACGGATGCGTGCTTTTCCGGTCTCCGACGCCTTCTTTCGGGCCTTTGATTCGCGACGTTTCACTTACATCGAGCGGCAGCGATTTTATTTTTTCGATGGTCTGTTGCAACGCATCAATCGCCGAAAGCGTCGTTGAGGCGGCGGCGAATTCGGTCGACGCTTGAAAGGAACTTGAGTTGCCCACGTTCCAGCGGCTAACGAGTAAGGTTTGCGCTCCGCAGGCGATGGTGTGGCAGGCAAGTTGAAACAACTCTTGGCCATTCGCATTCTTTGATTTCAGGCCGTCGGCGGCATCGGATGAAAACTGCGGGACGATGATCTGGCGCGGACCGGACCAGGGAAGCAAATGCCAATCAACCAAACTGTGTCCCGGTTTGCTGTTCGTGTCTGGGATCAACGAAAAATTACTCCCGTTCAGCGGAGTCGACTTCCATTCATCGGACCACGCGATCAACTTGTCGGTACTCGCGCTCAGCAAGCTCGTGGGAGCTTTACCCACGCTGGTCATCGTTTCAATGTTGGGCAACACGGTCTTCAGGATCGCCAGTTGTTCATCGTAGCGCGTTTGCAACTTTTTATCGGACGAACGTCGACCGGCAAGCAGCGTTCGGGGAAATTGCGGCGGTGGCAACGAGTTAGGAATTGCCATTGAGACCATGGGACAATAGCGGATGCGCAGTGGCTTGGTTGGTTTCGCATCCGTTAGCACGAGTTCCAGCGGCGCGTACCATAGCACCCCGTCTGGAACGATAACGATTTCGTCAAACTCATTCCAATACGCAGTTTGACGATTTGGAAAAAGAAGCTTGTGCAGTTCGGCGGCGGCTGTGTGCCAAGCGTCGTCATTTAGTTCGGCTGCGTCGATGGCGTTCGTGACGTGGACGTTGCCGATTTGGCGCAGCAATTCGCCGACTGCTTTGGTCAAGCTCTTTTTGTTAACGGTCGCTTCCAAATTGATGACTCGTTCAGTGACTGAAATAACAGCGACTCCTTGTCCGGTTTCCAAGAACGAAAGCAGCAGCGTTTTGCTCGGAAGAAGCTGCTCGCTCGCATTGATCGCCAACGGTCGTGCAAAGGCCAATTCAGCCGGCTCGCGACGCAGCGCAATGCCGATCAAGATTTGTTCTTGCGTCGTCGAGAGCTTGGCGAGTTGGTCGAGTAACGTCCGCTGTTGTTTTTGTGCGAGCGAATCCGCTTCGGGGACGATGGGCAATTCGCGGAGCTGGGCCAGTGTCTGGGCCGCTTCGCGCGAGATTTGATCGTAGTTGGGGAAGCGTTGTATCCACTCGTTGCGTTGGGCCAGCGTCGTTTCGCTCAACAGTTCGGGCGGGGCTTCCATCATCCAGCGCAGCGTCATCAAACGACCTCCCAGCGGGACGCCCGAATAGAAGCGATGCCGTCGAATTTGATCGGCGACTGCGAACGCAGGTTCCATCCGCCGCTCCAAAACCAGGATGTCGAACCACAATTGCAGCGACGCGACGTGGTCGGTCATCAAAAAGCAAATGACTTCGCACGGATCGTTCAGCCAATCGGCGGCGGTTGGATCGCGTAGCAGTTCGCTGTAAATCAAATCGGCTTCGCGCGGGGCAATTCGCCGCGCGCTCAATAATTGATCGGCAAACTGCAATTGAAATAGCCGCGGAGAAAATTTGCGCCAGTTTTTCAAAGCGATCGAAAAGTCTTCTTCGGCGGATTTCAATTCGCCGGTTTGAAACTTGTACGCTGCAGAGCAGTAGTTCACGGGAATCGCGAGCGAGGTCCGATCCAATTCGTTGCCGTTAGCGAGTCGGCGGATCAAGCCTAGCGTCGTGTTCGCATCGTTGCCCTGCCCAAGTTCTGTTTGGTTTTTAAGTAGTTCCGCCAACAGGGTGGCTTGTAGCGCTTCGGCACCTTCGCGATCAGCCCAACGAATCGCATTGGCCAGCGGCGCGAAAACTTCTTTGGGGCGAGTCCGTAAGTGGCACCCGTTCGCACCTGCGAGGGCTTCGCCAACCAAATCGTATTGTTTGAAAACGGCCGCGCAATAGGATGCTTCCATATAGTGCTTGGTCGCATCGCTAAAATTGCCCAGGGAGAACGAGGCGTGACCCATTTCCAAAAGAGCAATCGGCGTAAGAGTGTGATCCATTCCGCTATTGAATTGCAGAACTGTTTTCAACGTGGCGACGGCTTCCTCGGGTTTTCCGGCCGAGTTTTGGGCTAGCCCCAAAAGTACGCCGTTCCATACCGACGACAAGTTGCCGTCGTTGGCGGCAACCGTGGACAACGAAGCGATAAGCTTGTTGGTCAAGGGGTCGCGAGCGCAAAGCGATCCTTTGATTTGATGTCGCCGGTACAAACAGAGCGACGTGCACCGCAATATCTGCGCCAAGTCCACCGCGCGCATGTTGGGGAGCTGAATTGCGCCCCCTTCGCGAACGTTTTGTTCCACATCCAATCTGCCGAATAGATATTGGAACGAATTGGGAATGTTGGCGTATTGAGTCGTGCGCGTCGGCGTTCCCCAAGACACAGCAGTTTGTTTCCAGGCGTTGCCGGCTGCTTGAATCTGTGGCGGGAATTGCGTCCGCTCGCGCCACGCCAACCAATCAAGATAAAGTTGGAGACTCTGCTCGTACAGTTCGACCGCTTGGCGAAAGTCGCCTAGACGAAAATGACATTCGGCTTGCATCGTCCAATAACAGATCGATTCCAAAAACAGTCCGTTGGCGTCTTTGTAACTGGTTATTTGCCGAAACGATTTGCCAACTCGCGAATATTCGCCTTTGTAATAATCGCGAAACAGCAGATAGAAGCGATCGTCGGGCAAGTCGATCTTGGGCAGGGTGCCGGTAATTTGCGACTGGCCAAACACGTCAATGCATGCAACGAGCGCGATAACGCAGGCCGCCAAACTCGCAAACGAACGACGACGCGACATGGTCTTCTCCCGAAGTACTTTCGCTGAAAGAATCTTGCCGACAGATACCTAAGGGGAACGGTTTTCAGAATCGAATCAGTACTTTGCACGTGCTTTGAATGCCAGCATCGGTAGCAGCATTGGCTTGGCACTGGATCACCGGAAAATTTCCCGCTCTCTTCAGAATAGCCGTTTTACCGGTTCCGCCGTGCCGCTGGCTTTGAAACTGCCCGTAATTATTGCAAAAAAACAATTTTAGACCAGATTTTTGGCGTTGCTTAAAAGTCTTTTGGCGGATCGACCGATAACCCTTGTAACGATAATGCGGACTTTATCGTTTGTAGCATTATTCGCGCGCCCGATCCGAGCCAATCGACAAAGGTCGAGACCATGAAGTCGACGAAGACACAACGATTTTTGAGCGGCCTATTCTGTGCGGTCGCGATGCTTTCGGTCCCAATGTGTTCCGGATGCCAAGTCAGCATCGCAGGTCAAACGCTCCCTAGCGGATATTACCTGAAAGATGATCCGCAGTATTTTGCGCGAGGGAACGAGTTCAAGCTTTATCGCGAAGCCGCGGCGTTGCGTGAAGCTCAATCCGCGCAGCCCGAAACCCGCTAGTCCGCGCGCCACATTACAAAATGCCAACGCCGCCATTTTCAGGCGGCGTTTTTCGTTTTCTACTGCAACATCTCAGCGAATGCGTACACTTTACTTAAAGACAACTTTCGCGTCGGGAGCTTCGGTATAGCTGATCTCATGGCCTTTTTCCCATTTGCCGTCGTGCAAGTACTGTGAGCGCACGCTGAGCTTGCCATCGCTAGTGATTTCCGATGTCGCTTTGACTTCGGTGATCCCCTGTTCGTTGCCGGTCACTTTTTCTGAGCTGGACCATTTCGTGCCACTGACTTCCATAGTCCCCTGAGTTTGGAAACCGGCAGTCGTGAAATACCAATACGCGATCCTCTCTTGCTTTGCGTCCCACATGATGATCGTCTCGCCACCATAGACGCCGTCGTTGACCGAATGTAGGACGCGGATGGCTTGGCCATTGATCGCGCGCTCCCAGTGTGACACGTCGAACTTTGGTTTCTCCGCCGTTGCGTCGGCAAACACGCCTCTATATGTCTTGCCAACCAAAGGCTGGAATACTTTCAGATGTTCCGACAGTTTCGTCGGCTCGTCGGCGACACCTGAGGAAATACAAACGAGCGAAAGGTACAACAGGGAAGCAAAAATTTTCATGAAAAGTCTCCTGTAAAAGTTGCAAAGGTTTACGTGATTTTTTTGTCCAGCGGCCAGTTTTCGGAGCGGCATTTGCGCGGTGTGAACGGTCCCATAACGAACCCAACAGCACCAATCATGCGCGAAACCAGCGAAGGTCGCCCAGTCTCGACCAACGTCTTGAGTGCGCTCGCAATGAGCTTGCCGCCGCCACCCATTTGTTTTTCAGTCTTGGTGCCGACTGGAACATTGTCATTGATGATCGTGAACTCGGTTCCCCCTTCGATCGGCTTAAGCTCGTACGTAACGGTACAGATCGGATCGTCGTACGCAGTGAACTTAAAGGTGTGCGAAAATCGACGTGGCGGATCGAAGTCAAGAACTTCGCCGACGACGCTAGTGTGCTTTCCGTTGGGCGAACGCATCCGAAGTGGCGCGCCGGGAGCGAGCTTGGTTGTCTTGAGGACGCTACAAAAAAAGAACGGCAAGACGACGTCCGTTTTCGTTAGCGCATCCCAGACCTTTTCGATAGGCGCGTTGATAACAATTCGTTGAATTTGTTTTGTGGACGTGGCGGTGGCTTTCATCAAGGTCTCCTTCGCGAAAGTTTGGAAGTGGATGTTTTGTCGAGTTCGGCTTCAACCTGGACTTTGAGATCGACGGCCTTGCTGGCCCAAAAGGCACTGTATTCAGACGTCCAGCGGTCGTAGATCAACTGGACCGGAACCGCGTTGAAAAACAGTTCCCGCCGCCGACCATTCTTTTTCAAAATAATCAGTTGCGAATGTTCCAGGACGCGCAAATGTTTGATGACGGCGATTCGACTGATTTCAAAGTACTTGCAGACATCATTGACGCAGCAGCCCGGCATCGATTTGATGATGTCGAGTATCTTGCGTCGTGGCCGGCTGGCCAGAGCGTGAAAAACGAGGTCCATGGATTCGGGTTTCATATGTAACCATATGGTTACATATTGACCGCGGGTTGTCAAGGTTCTGCTAGAAAACGCGCCCTTGATTTATCAGTTAATCTGGTCAAACTATTGACGATTCAAGCTCTATTTTTAGGTCGTTGGCGGCGAAGGCCGCGATCTGACCGGCGGTTGGCCAACTCTGGACGACCGTGATGTCCGGACGTTGATCCAAGTGTACGAGTGGGCTGGCTCGACTCGAACCAGCCTTTCGCGTGCCGTTAGATACCACACCTTTAAACTACGCACAGACCATGAATGCCAAAATTGACACGATAATTCCGCGCTGGGTAATGACATTTATTCTAGCGATGGCCGGACTCGGCTGTTTGCCGACGTCAATAATGTTGGCCCAAGAACCCCTGACGCCTTCGATTGGCGCAGCTCCCTCCCAGGAAGTGGGGCATCGTGCTGGCGGCGAAGCCAACTTGATTTTACCCGACTTGAACAAGGCGAAGTTTTTTGGCGAGTCGATCGGCGGATGGTGGCTGTTGTTTGGCGGCTTATTCATCTGTGCTGCGGGACTTGGGTTCGGGCTGATGATTTATAGCCAGCTCAAAAACATGCCGGTCCATCAATCGATGCGCGACATTAGCAGCTTGATTTACGAAACCTGTAAAACGTATCTGATCACCCAAGGTATTTTCATTTTCATTTTGTGGCTGTTCATTGGCGCGATTATCGCCATGTATTTTGGATATTTCGCCAAACCGCCAGATTCGATCCTGACGTTCGAAACGAACCGTGTTTTGATCATTTTGTTTTTCAGCGTCGTTGGCATCCTTGGAAGTTACGGCGTGGCGTGGTTCGGCATTCGCGTCAACACGTTTGCCAACTCGCGCACTGCGTTTGCAAGTCTCAAGGGTAAACCGTATCCGATCTATGCGATTCCACTCAAAGCCGGCATGAGCATCGGCATGATGTTGATCAGCGTTGAGCTGCTCATCATGTTAATCATTTTGTTATTTGTCCCTGGAAAACTCGCAGGCGCCTGCTTTATTGGGTTCGCCATCGGCGAGAGTTTGGGTGCGGCCGCATTGCGAATCGCGGGCGGCATTTTCACCAAGATTGCGGACATCGGCTCGGACCTGATGAAAATTGTTTTCAAGATAAAGGAAGACGACGCTCGCAACCCAGGCGTGATCGCCGACTGCACCGGCGACAACGCGGGCGACTCGGTCGGGCCCAGTGCCGATGGATTTGAAACCTACGGCGTGACTGGCGTCGCGCTGATCACCTTCATTTTGCTGGCAATTACTGAAAAGCTGGCGGGTCCGAACTTTGAAACGACTCAAGCTCAATTGTTAGTTTGGATTTTCGTTATGCGCATCATGATGGTGGTGGCGGCGGCGGCGTCCTACTTCATCAATGAAGCCATGACCAAAGCGACTTACGAGAACGCCGATGAAATGGACTTCGAAGCTCCACTCACCAAATTGGTTTGGATCACGTCGATCGTCTCGGTTGCGCTGACGTTTTTGACGTCGTATCTGTTGATCCCCAATCTTCAGAACGACCCAACGCTGTGGTGGAAACTATCGGCCATCATTTCCTGCGGCACATTGGCCGGTGCGATCATTCCCGAGCTGGTCAAGGTCTTCACATCGACGAATTCAAAGCACGTTCACGAAATTGTAACTTCGTCGAAAGAAGGTGGCGCGTCGCTCAACATTTTGTCCGGACTGGTTGCAGGTAATTTTTCCTGCTATTGGTTGGGGCTCGGCATCGTGGGATTGATGTCCATTTCGTATTACTTCAGCGCGCAAGGGTTGGAAGCGTTTATGTTGGCCCCGGCGGTGTTCGCATTCGGACTGGTCGCGTTTGGCTTTTTGGGAATGGGTCCGGTGACGATTGCGGTCGACTCGTATGGGCCGGTCACTGACAACGCCCAATCGGTCTACGAACTTTCGCTGATCGAACAGGTTCCCAATATCCGTCAGCAGCTCAAGAGTGAATTTGATATTGATGTCAAGTTCGATCGCGCCAAGCACTTGCTCGAGGAAAACGACGGTGCGGGAAACACGTTCAAGGCCACAGCCAAGCCGGTGCTCATTGGCACGGCAGTTGTCGGTGCGACGACGATGATTTTTTCGATCATCATGGCGCTGACCGAGAGCTTGACCATAAATCAAGAAAAACTCTCGCTGCTGCATGCTCCGTTCTTTTTAGGATTGATTACGGGCGGTGCGATTATTTATTGGTTCACCGGCGCGTCGATCCAAGCGGTGACGGCGGGCGCGTACCGCGCGGTGGAATTCATCAAAGCGAATATCAAGCTGAGCGGCTCTGAGAAAGCATCCGTCGAGGACAGCAAGAAGGTCGTCGAAATCTGCACCAAATACGCTCAAAAAGGGATGTTTAACATCTTCCTAACGGTTTTCTTCTCCACGTTGGCTTTTGCCTTTGTTGAACCGTTTTTCTTTATCGGCTATTTGGTTTCGATCGCGATTTCCGGCTTGTACCAAGCCATTTTCATGGCCAATGCCGGTGGCTCGTGGGATAACGCCAAGAAAGTGGTCGAAGTCGATATGAAGGCTAAGGGGACCGACCTGCACGCGGCAACCGTCGTGGGTGACACGGTCGGCGACCCGTTCAAGGACACGTCCTCCGTCGCGATGAACCCAATTATCAAGTTCACGACACTGTTCGGTCTATTGGCCGTCGAATTGGCCGTAAGTTTGGGCGAAAGTAATCCGACGCTCAAGTATCAACTTGCGGCAGGGTTTTTTGCGGTGTCCGTAATTTTTGCTTGGCGTTCCTTCTACGCCATGCGAATCAGCGGTAACCAAAAGACAGCGTAGAACGGCAATCGATTAAATCGCATCGGCAAAGTTGTTTAAGGCGATCCGAGAACCCAAAGCCAGATTCGCCCGAATCCCTCGCTAACGCGTCGGATTACGAAAGAATGCGCAATTTTAATGCCCAGAAGTCGGGGAGAAGGCACGATTACTTCAAATCGCGCTGGCAGTAATACCAGTCGACGCAATCGTATCCTTCGCGGGACCGGGCTTCTACGGCGTCAGCGGTATTCGGCGGCGGAACAATCACGCGGTCGCCGGGCTTCCAGCCTTCGGGGGTGACGACTTTGTGTTTGTCAGAAACTTGGATCGCTTGCAAGAGTCGAAGGAATTCATCGATCGAACGGCCGTTATTGATTGGATAACAAATAATCGCGCGCATGATTCCGTCAGGATCAATGATGAAAGTCGTCCGCACGGTCGAGGTGTCGCTTGCGCCGGGCATCACCATGCCGTAAGCCGAAGCGACTTTCATCATGATGTCTTCGACGATCGGAAACGGGATGTCGACGCCGAATTTTTCTTTGATGTTTCGAATCCAAGCTAAGTGTGCCGAGTTACTGTCGATCGAAAGCCCCAACAAATCGCAATTCAATTCTTGAAAGCGCCCAAAGGCTTTTGCGAACGAGACGAATTCGGACGTACAAACCGGCGTGAAGCCGGACGGATGCGAAAAAAAGAGGAGCCACCGACCGCGGTAGTCAATGAGCTTGCGTTCGCCCATGGTCGTCTTGGCTTTGAAGTCAGGAGCTGGCTCGTTCAGCCGCGGCAACGCATTGTTTCGATTCTCGTTCATTTGAAGGTTCCAATCCAAGGTGGCATGGACAGGATCGTGCGAAAAGTCGCAACGGTCGGCCAATGCCGATCTTCGTGAATGAGTGATCGCTTGCCAAGACGGCAACCCGATTTCGCAGCGTGTGTTTACCGCGCGCGAATGACTTGGCTGTTCCAAACCGTTCGTTGAATGGTGCCGCGATCACCGTGCACGGGAATCTGAGCGGACGACTGAATGATTTCAGGTGCCAGTAATGGAGCCGCAGCGCTCGGCAGATTGAGAATGGAATTCGCGGGTGGCGGTGTTGGTGAAACGTTGCGGGATGTCGGTTGGCCAAACAGACGATCGAATGTCGGAAGCCTTTGTTCGGTCGAAAACTCCGCCGGCGGATCCACATTTGTCGACGATGTGTTTGGCTCCAACAACAGGGGGGAATCGACGTTTGCATGCGCGCCGGGTTCGCTCGTATCAGGTGACAAACGAGATGGACTCATGAACAAGTCGCTGGAACTGGACATCGCGCCGGCTGGCGAAAGTGCGGCGGGCGAAAACCTAGACGAATCGTTCGCCCTCGAATTCGCGTTCGGTGCAACGATCGTTCGAAATTCAGGAAGCGGTTTTGCCGGTGGCGCCAAGTGATTTGATAGAAAGTCAGTAATGTATTCGGGCCGAGGAGCGTCGGCAGTAGACGCCGAGCCTACGAGGTCCAATTGTAGAGCCGACGAAGACTGTGGACCCAACGCTGGGCTTGGCGAATCAGGGTTTTGCATTGGTTCGATGCGGATTTCGACCGGCACGGCGGATCGCGGACTTGGAGTCTCCGGAAAGATGACTTGGTCAGCTTGCATGTTCGCTCCACAAGCAATGCCAATGGAACTGTCAATTGTTCCGGGATCGATCCAAAAACCGTCATCGGCTAGCTGCATAGTTCCCAAATCAAAATCGAGATCGCGACGCAGCACTTCGTAGCGGACCCATACGTCGAGAAACTGTGTTTGGGCAGTCTGCAAACCATTCAACGCATCGGTCAAGTCACGAGCGGTAGTTGCACCCAGTTGAGCTTGAGCTGTTCCTGCCGTGCCACCGGTCTGGACTCGCGGTGGTGCCTCAAGGCGAAATCGCGCGAGTTCGACCTGTTGCACGCTAACTTTGATCGACCGGCGTTGTAATTCGAACAGGATCTTGTTGAGTTCAATATTCCGAATAATGGACCGCAATTGTCGTTCGGTTTCATCTTCGAATTGATAATAGAGGCGCCGATCGCGCTGATACTGAATCAACTGTTCGCGATAATTGTTTCGCTCAGCGAGACGCGTAATGGGTGAATCAAAACGGAGCCCCGCCGACAGTCGGCCGGTCTTGGACAAGATTCGGAACGGGTGGTTATCGTTGATTGGGTTGCCGCCGACACTTCCGTCAATTTCAAGATCAAGTCCGCTTTCGAGCTGATCCGCAACGATTTCGATTTGCCGCCAACTGTTGACCAAGCTGGCTCGGGCATTCATCCAATCGACACGACAGCAGCGGGCGATTTTAATTGCTTCTGTCGATTCCAAGTCAACACTGGCCAATTCAATCGAGTCCGTTCGGGCTCGGGCCTGGACAAGCGATAGTTCCAACGACAAAGATGCCAAGTCGGTCAACTGTTTTGGAATCGCCGAGAGTAGACGCTCGTCCAGTTGAAAATAAAGGTCCTTGGGATCCAGTTTGTCCCCTTGTGAGATAATAGATCCGAGTGTTTGTTTCAACTGTTCCAGCGAAGCTTGACTTTCGATCAGTTTCGTTTCCAGTCGGCCCAGGTCCTCGATCAAGCGGTCGGGATCCCCCAGCGAGGCATCTTCAAGAATGGCGGGTTCGATGTCGATCTGAGCAGCGGCACCGTCTTGGACGGCAGCCCGCAACAAGGCCAAGGCTGCCGTGCGCCGCGGACGAACTTGTCGCAATTTTTCGATGTCGGCGCGAACGCGACGCACATCATCCGTTGACATCGTCTTTAACGTAGGCATGATCTCGTCTAGCAGTGGAGATATCGCTTCGATTTTCTGTCGCAGCTCGTCCGTCCAGCGAATTCCAAACTCTTCGGTTAACTCCAACTCCTGTTGGCGCCGCAATTCCTCCAGAGCTTTCTCTGGGTCGGCGGCATTTTCCGGTACGATCTCGGGAGCCTTCTGTTCGATTAAAAAGCGGCTGGAATCGATATATCCGGCCGCAGCTAACAAGGTATCTCCGGTTTTGACCTTGAGCTCATTGAGTTCGAATTGTCGACCATTGTTTTCATTGTCGATCAATTCAAACTGTCTCAGAAACGTGTCTCGAATTTCGACTCTCAAATCGGGGGGTAGCCCCAGTGTTTGTTTAAATAAATCTAATTGTGTCTGGTAGTTTGTGTTGTCTTGCAGCAATTGCCGTTCGGAATTGTACAAGGTCGTTTCGACTTGGGTTAACTGCAGCGAATCGATCCGTTCGGCCTTGAGAAACTCTTTGAATTGATTCAAAACGTTGCGCAACGAGACCACGTTAAATTCTCGAATGCGAATCGACTGCTGCGTGCTCAATAGCCCCAGCAAACCTCCGGGATTTCCGGTGCCCTGGGGCGGAGTATTCAGAAAGTTGCCAAGGCGCTGTAGTCCGGTTCCGGCACTGCGCCCCGAGGTCACTAGCAAGAAAAAGCCTTGACGGAACCGCTCGAATTGGCGCACGTTGGCCAGCAAGCTCCGTTCGGCCTGCGTCAGAGATTCCAAAATTACATCGCGACCGGCGCCGCGGAGAAGTGGTTGCAATAGTGAAAAACTAATCAAGTTAGTCGCGGCTTGGGTGTCAGCTCCTGAAAATTGCCAAACAATTGAGTTCGCCAACGAAACCATGAATTCGGCTCCAGTCGTCCCCAAACGACTGATGCTAGTCCTGCCTTGACTGGGCGAAAATCCGAGCGTCGAGCTATCGGCACCCACTTCCGCCTTCAACAATCGCCCGGAGAGCATTTGGGTATCAAACCCGAATCGCTCAAGCGAAACGTCCAGCGCCGTAAGGTACAATTCCTCTCGCGTCCGCTGATACAACGGTGAATGCGTCAGTGCCAACTCGACGGCGCGTTGGCTATCGATGATCACCACACCGTTTTCGTCCACGGGCAAGAACGACATCCATTCTGGGTTCTCAACATAATCGGTGTCTCCGTTGGCGTGCCAAAGAGGATAGCCTGGCTTGTCGTCGACGACTTGCATCAGCTTGGCGGAAGCCGGATCATCGGGGGGAAGTGGCGGGTGATCGGCCGAGAACGGATCGTGCATCCGGGATTGTGGCATTACCTCGATCGTCGTATTGGGCAAATCCCAGCGGGGATCATTCGCCTTTTGCCGAATCAGGGCATAGACTTCGGCATCGGCTTGACGTCGGTAATAGCCGCGATGACAGCCAGCGCCCAGTAAGGATGCGGCGATGATTAGAGCGCAGGGCCAACGAAATGCGGGCACGGGACAACTCCTGGGTCGGCGAGTTGCGACAAACGGATAAATGGGAAACAACTTCGTCGCTTTTGGAAGACTTTGCGGAGAATTCCACGGGCGACAAAAGTGTCGGTTGTCAGTGATTTCGGGGTTATCCGTTGGCCTGCTTTAACAAAGATGGCCTACCCCGTACGAACCACCAGCGTTTGATAGCAGAAATGGTTGTGCTAAAGAGGCATTAGGACGTTTGTGCCGGGCATGGAATGATTGACAGCCCAAACTGCCCAATTTATGATCGAATGGGCTGCTGATTTTCCGATTCTCCGTCAAATCATATGACGAAGTTAGATTAGCTTGTTTCCTAAACTTGACCGAGAAGCACATGAATCCACTCTACATCACGGTCGCCGTGCTCGCGGTGATTGCGATTCTCTTTATCGTGGCGTTGGTCAAGTCATTTTCAGGCGCGCATTGGCTTCATCTCGTTTTGGTCTTTCTGACCTTTGTGACTACGATCTTTGGCGCGATTGTCTTGTCGCGATCATACAAAATTCGATCCGCTTGGCAACTAAAATTTAAAAACAACGAAGCCCAGTTCGAGAAACTTAAAAGCGACTACGAAATCAAGCGAGATGGTCCGCTAACCAGCACTTTGTCCGACATCAATTCGGTGCGCGGGGCAGCGAGCGAATTGGCGAAAGAAACTTTCGGCCAAGGTCGGCTTTGGTCAAACGGCGCCGTCGAGGTTCAAGGCGAAAACATCGTAATCACATTGCCCACGACAAAAGCCGAAGACAATCGCGGCTTTGTCAATGAACAACCGGCGCTTCAACTTGAGCCGCGAATGTTGGTATACGTTTTTCGCGATGGTCCGATTGTGGACTCCGCTTACAACGATCCGACTCAGCCCGACGCCGAAGCATTGACGCCGCCCAGTCCGCAGGCCACTGGGCCGGCGACTTATTTAGGAATCATGCAAGTCGTCAGCGTTGCCGCAGACAAGGTGACGCTGAAGAGTTCCAGTACGCTCAATATGCAGGAACGCAAACTTAAGCTGGACGCTCAGGGCCGACCGGTCATGGAAAACGGCAAGCCGGTGGTTGAGAGCACTCCGATTTTCCCGGACATCGCCCAAGAGTTCGTCGCGCCTTCGTCGACATGGACTTTGTTTGAAAAGGTTCCCGTGGACGCTCGTGACGGGTTCAAGCGGCTGAGGAGTCAAATCCAGAGCGTTGACCCGTTGTCCGATACGACCGATCTCAACAAATATCAAGCGGATTATCGCGCGGAACTCCAACAGTTTATGCCGCCTGAAATCTATGGCTTGGATTTGACCGCGCCGGCTAACGCCGCCAAATATGAAGCCATTATTGATCGATATGCTTTCGACCAAATGCGATTGACCGATATCAATAAATGGATTGAAGAACACAAAGCAGAGCGTATCAATCTGTCGTTCGATCCGTCGCTCGACGAACGATTTGTCATGCTCAAGTTCACCGAGAAATCCAACGAATACGAAGTGGATTCCAGCACGAGCAATGTCCGCGACACAGGGCCCTTCGATAACCTGGGCCGTGCGGTACTCAACACGTTGTGGGCGACACCTGAAGGCAAAGATAAAATTCGATTAGAAAAAGATACCTTGGTGGTCGTCGATTCAATCACGGCGAATGGAGATGAAGCCCAGGGCAAAAAAGGATTGAAGGTTACCGATAAAGTCGAGGATTTGGGCGAGGTCTATGTGCGACGGCTCGACGATTACCCCGCCCTTATTTCGAACTACAATATCGAACGCGAACGGCTATTCGATGTACTGTTACGCTTGGTCGACGAAATCGACAAGCTAAAAGTCACTGAAGCCGATACGCAAGCCCAAGAGCGGCAACGGGTCAAACTCAACGAGCAACTGACTCAAGATATCGCCAATTTGGAAACCGATGCGAAAACCATTGAGGACTTGCGAGAACAACTCAAGGGCGAGATCGTCTCCTACAAGGAACAAATTAAT
The DNA here is from genome assembly GCA_031376585.1 of Planctomycetota bacterium. Lineage (GTDB taxonomy): Bacteria > Planctomycetota > Planctomycetia > Pirellulales > Pirellulaceae > JANMEB01. Next base: position 30,315 of record JANMEB010000024.1, read on the forward strand.
CGCCTACACAAAGTGATCGGCGCACGGTACGAGGCGATCAAACAGCGCTCGTTGCAGATGCTCAATACGTCGCGCTAGTCGGTGGTCAATTGAAATTCCAGGGCCGTGTGCGGCTGGCTCTGCCGGTGTCCTTCCAGAATGCAAGCATTTGCGTCGCACTAATTTGTTCTCAATCACAGGATAGATCTCTCTATGAATGTTGAACAGCTTGCCAAGCTATCTTTGGAAACTGCCGATCAAGTCTGCCTTGGGTATTTACAGGACTTGTCGGACGACGATTTGATGCGCCGCCCGCATAGCGCCTGCAATCATTTGAATTGGCAAGTCGGCCACTTGATCGTCGCCGAGCATGAAATGATGAACGGTGTTTCCGCAATGCCGCCGCTACCGGCTGGCTTCGTCGCTCGCTACAAAAAGGAAACGCAATCGTCCAATCGCCGCCAAGATTTTTGCGGCAAAGACGAGTTGCTGCAGGTTCAAAAAGACCAACGAGCGGGAACATTGGCCGTTTTAAGCCGACTCAGCGAAGCCGATTTGGATAAACCGACCGGCATTGACTACGCTCCGTCCGTCGGCGCGATCGTGGCTCTAATTCCCGCGCATTGGCTCATGCATGCCGGCCAATGGGTCATTGTGCGACGCGAATTGGGACGCCCGCCGTTATTCTAAAATCGTTGGGAGCACGACTAGCCTTCATTCCAAATTGGACTGGCGGCCGATCCAGCCCCAACGCCAAAACGACACGATCATCGCCAAAAAGATGGTCAGCATTATTCCCAAGGCGAACGGATAGCCAAATCGCCAGCTTAGCTCAGGCATGTTCCACTCCGATACTTCGGTCTTGAAGTTCATCCCGTACAAGCTTGCCACAAAGCTCAGCGGCATAAAGATCGTTGCGATGATTGTCAAAACGCGCATCACATCGTTCGTCCGTTGATTGACGTTGGCATATTGCAGTTCGCGCAAATCCGAACAGACTTCGCGATACGTTTCCGAAACATCGATTAACTGAACCGTGTGATCGAGGCAATCGCGCAGATGAAAGCGAGTTTCCGCATGGATCAATTCGTGATCGGTCCGCAACAAGCCATTAATCGCGTCGCGCAGTGGCCAAATCGAACGACGCATCGTGAGCAAGTTCCGGCGAATCCTGTGCAACTCGCCGATCAAGCCGCGAACTCGCGGTGCTTCGGCTACTTCCTCAAGTTCATCCAATCGCTCGCCGAATTGCTCCAACAGCGGAAAGTAACTGTCGATCGACGCGTCCAAAATCGAATACATCAAAAAATCCGCGCCGAATCGCCGAATCGGGGCGTTGGCTCGCCGAATCCGTTCGCGCACCGGTCCCAAGCAGTCGCCGGGGCGGCCCACTTGAAACGTCACAACGCAGTGGCCGCGCAAGAACAATGACAATTGCTCGGTCACGACATCATCGTTTTCCAGGGCGGCCATTCGCACGACGATAAACAAATAGCCGTCGTACTCTTCGACTTTTGAACGCTGGTGAACATGATGCACGTCTTCGATCGCCAACGGATGCAAGCTAAACATCTCGCCAATCCGCTGAACAAGCTCCACGTTATCCACCGAATCGACGTTAAGCCAATGCACCATGTCAGGTTGGCTTAATAACGACGGCAATTGTTCGATGTCGTCGATGTTCAGCTCTCGGATATCGCTTGGGCTATAGCTGATCAATTGAATCGTTGGCCCAGCCGCGCCATTGCTAGGGCGAGTACTAGTCGTATGTCCGGGCTCCATTTCGGCTCCTCAAGAATTTCCAACATCATAAACCGAAGCGGCTTGGCTGAACATTGTCCGGCAGCGACCTACGTTTTGGATGAACGACTGAATCTCGCTAGCCCGTTTCCGGCCTCAACCGATAAGATAATAATGACGTTGAGACAAAATTCGACACGAATTGGATTGATTTGCATTCATGGGAATTCACGACCGCGCATATTATCGCGATGATACTCGCCTGAACTACGGTTTCAGTGGTTCGGCGCGAACCGCTGTGGCGACGATCATCATCATCAACGTCCTGATCTTTTTCATCGACGCGATGGGCCCCGGCGGCGGCGGTCGGGTGATGCACGGTTTGGCGTTGCATCCGAATTTACTTCAGTCGCCATGGAATTTTTGGCAATTGCTGACCTATGGTTTCGGGCATTCGCCAATGAGCGAGAGTCCAGGAATCTGGCATCTGTTCTTTAACATGCTCGGGCTTTTCATGTTCGGCGTTCCTGTCGAACAGAAGTACGGAAAAGCAGAGTTCCTCCGTTTTTACTTAATTGCAGTTGTCTTTTCCGGACTAGTTTGGGTTGCGACACAATACCTGAGCGGTGAAATGAAGCCCGTGATAGGTGCGTCGGGGGCAGTGTCGGCAGTGATTGTTTTGATGGCGCTCAATTTTCCGTTTCGAGAAGTGCTGTTGTTCGGTATCGTGCCGATTCAGATCTGGCTGCTGGTCACTTTGTACGTGGCACTGGATTTTATCGGGAGCATTAGCCCGGTGGGAAACAACGTCGCCACCATCGCATACCAAGCTCACTTGGGCGGGGCGGCGTTTGCCGCGCTGTATTTTTACTTTCATTGGAATTTCAGTGGCCTGGCGCGCTTACAAAAGCTCAATCCATTCGGTCAGCCACGTTTGCGCGTGCATAAACCTAGCGCGAATGAGCGGCTCCAAGAAGAAGCCGATCGCGTCTTGGAGAAGGTTCATCAGTCCGGCGAATCTAGCTTGACGCGCCACGAGCGCAAGACGCTAGAGCGATACTCCCAGCAAATGCGAGATCGCCGAAAAAACAGCGAGTAACGCTCGTAAGACGAACTTTCGAGCAGGGCCTAAAACGGTGGCGTTGCAGTCTCAGTCGCGTTATCATGGACTTCAGCGTTGATGGCCGCGAATACAATGACTGCGCGTAATCGTTCACTTGGAGCAGCATCGCAAAAATGTACAATTCGTTAATCAGCAAACGGTTGGCTGTTGGCTTGGTGATCGGAGTTTGTACTTTGATCGCAACGAACGCAATTGCACAAACGCCGGAAAACTTGATCCGAAACGGCGCGTTCAACGAAATCGAAAACGATGCACCGAAATTTTGGAAGCCCTCGGCTTGGAACGGCCAAGCGGACTTTGCCGTGGATTTTGCCGTCGGTCATACGGAAACACCGAGCGTAAAAATTTCGTCCGCCGATGGTGCCGACGCCAGTTGGAGCTTTCCCGTTCAACTTCAACCGCACACGGATTATCGGCTGAGCGTTTGGGCCAAGACCGAAAATGTGCAGCTTGACGGCGGCTTGGGAGTGCAACTCAATTTGCACGAATTGCAGATGGAAAGCAAATCCGCACCGATCAGCGGGACCAACGATTGGACGGAGATCACCACCGAATTCAATAGCGGTCAACACGATTCGCTGCTGATAAATCTATTGTTCGGCGGCTGGGGCCAAGCCACCGGAACTGCTTGGTTTGACGATGTGCAACTCACGGAAATCGGTAGCTCGCTCCCAACAATGACCCAAGCCGAGGCGGCGGCATTTTTCGACGAGAAGATCAAGCCGATCCTCGAACAACGCTGCTTCGAATGTCACGGTAACGACCCCGCCGATCTTTCCGGCGAATTGGCCCTCACCAGTCAAAAGAGCATTTTCAAGGGTGGCGAGTCCGGCCCCGCTTTTGATTCCCAATCACCCGCCCAAAGTCTCATCCTCGCGGCGATCAACTACGAAGCATTGGAAATGCCGCCCGATGGCAAGCTGCCAAAATCTCAAATCGATTTGCTGACCACGTGGATTAAGGTTGGCGCACCATGGGGCACGGAAATTGCCATCGTCGAAAGTGCCGGCGTGCCCGCAAAGAAAAAAATAATTCCGCCTGAAGTCAACGCCGAGACAAAAAAATGGTGGTCATTTCAACCTGTCGTTCGGCCGCAACCTCCAGTAGTCAAAAACAAAAGTTGGATCAAGAACGATATCGATCGATTTGTCCTTGCTCGGCTTGAGTCTGCCGGCTTCGCGCCAACGCGGCCCGCCTCACGACATTCGCTTGTTCGCCGCGTCTATTACGATCTGATTGGCTTACCCCCGACGCCTGCCGAAGTCAAACAATTCGTCAACGATACGGACCCACAAGCGTACGAAAAACTGATCGATCGTTTGCTCGCCTCGCCGCACTACGGCGAGAAATGGGGCCGTCACTGGCTCGATTTGGTTCGGTACGCGGAGTCGAATAGCTTTGAACGGGATGGAACAAAACCTTTTGTATGGCGGTACCGCGATTACGTGATTCGATCCTTCAACCAAGACAAACCCTACGATCAATTCCTGCGCGAACAACTCGCTGGCGATGAATTGCCGAACGCGAATGTCGAAACGATTATCGCGACCGGCTACTATCGGCTGGGTGCTTGGGACGATGAACCCGTGGATCCGCTGCAAGCTAAATACGATGACTTGGATGATGTCTTGGCGACGACTTCGCAAACGATGCTCGGCTTAACCGTGAATTGCGCGCGGTGCCACGATCACAAAATCGATCCGATTCCGCAAAGCGACTATTATCGAATGTTGTCTTTTTTCAACAACATTCGCCACTATGGTGTCCGCGACGAAGCAACGGTTCTCGACGCTTCCGTGCGCAGCATGGGTGCCGCAACTAGCTCCGAAGAGCAGTCTGCTTACAACGCAAGAGTTGCTGAATTGGATTCGAAAATCAAATCCATCGAAGATCGCGTCGCCCAAGATTTCATTCCTGTCGAACACCAGGAATTCGTCTACCCACGCAATCGTTTGGCCTTAGTCCAAGCCCGCGTCGGCAAGCTTATCAACCAGCAAGAATTCGACACGTATCGCGCCCAAGTCCAACAGTTGCTCGACTTGAAAAACAATCCGCCACTTGGTGAATCGAAAATTCTTTGTGTCAAAGAACAAGGGAGCGAAATCCCCAAAACGAATGTCCTGATTCGCGGCAATCCGCACGTCCTGGGCGACGACGTCCAGCCTGGATTTCTCACCGTTCTTTCTCCACCCGAACCGGAAATCGCCAAGCCCAAGTCCGGCGAATCCTGGGGCGGCCGTTTGGCGTTGGCCGCTTGGATCACAAGTCCCGATCATCCGCTCACCGCGCGCGTGATGGCCAATCGCTTGTGGCAATTTCATTTCGGACGCGGGATCGTTCGCTCAACCAGCGATTTTGGTTTTCAAGGCTTGCCCCCCACGCATCCCGAATTGCTCGATTGGCTCGCTTCAGAATTCGTCGCTAGAAACTGGAGCATCAAGTCGATGCACCGACTCATCATGACATCCGCCGCTTATCAAATGTCAAGCGAATTTAATGTGGAAGCGTATGCAAAGGACCCCGCTAACGACTTGGTCTGGCGATTTGATATGCGCCGCCTCAGCGCCGAAGAATTGCGGGATTCGATCTTGGCCGTGAACGATACGCTTAACGTCGATGCGATGTTCGGCCCCAGCTTTTTCAGCGAGCTTGCCCCCGAAGTACTCGCTGGACAATCCAGACCCGGCGATGGCTGGGGGACATCCAGCGAAGTCGATCGCTCCCGCCGCAGTATTTACATTCACGTCAAACGATCGCTCAAGGACCCGCTGCTGGCGAATTTCGACGCCGCCGACACCGATTTCACTTGCCCCGTCCGTTTTGTCACGACACAGCCGACCCAAGCACTCGGTTTGCTGAACGGCCAATTCTCCGATCAACAAGCCGAAGTCTTTGCGCGTCAAGTAACGCAGCGTGCGCCGGATAATCGGGAGCAACAGGTTGCCTTGGTGCTGCAGCGAGTGATGCAGCGCGATCCCAATTCCGACGAAGTCCAGCGCGGCTTGCAGTTGCTCGACCAGTTCACACACTCCGACAACCTTTCTGCCGACCAAGCCATTAAATATTTTTGTTTGCTCGCTTTTAACTTGAATGAATTTGTCTATTTGGATTAGTAACGATTCCTCTCTGAGGCTTGGGAGGGAAATGGTGGCCGTAGGCCGGATGAGGGGGTATTTGGCCCTCTTAACTTTCAACTCTTAACTTTCATCTTTCAACTCCTCATGACCAACTTCGAACCAACCGATTCGTCTCAACCTAATCGCGGCCAAGGATCTTTCTGCGGTCGCACGCGGCGTGAGTTTTTTTGGCAGACGGGCGCGGGTTTCACTGGTTTGGCCCTGGCTGGCTTACTCGATGGCGGCTTTTTCAATTCCCAAAAAGCTTGTGCTGACGGCGTCTCTGATTGGAAGAATCCGCTTGCCCCCAAGGAGCCGCATTTTCCAGCCAAGGCCAAAGCCGTTATCTACTTGTACATGTACGGCGGGCCAAGCCATATCGATACGTTCGACTACAAGCCAACGATGTACGGCATGGACAACAAGACCATCGAAGTCAAGACATTCGGCCGCGGCGGACACAAGAACGAAGGCCGGATCATTGAGCCGCGCTGGAAATTCAAACAATACGGTCAATGCGGCAAATGGGTTTCCGACTTGTTTCCTCACGTCGGCCAATGCGTCGACGACATTACGTTCATGCACTCGATGACTGCGGATTCGCCGATTCACGGCTCGGCCATGTTGCAGATGAACACTGGAAAAATCCTGAGCGGAAGTCCGTGTTTGGGCTCGTGGGTCAATTACGGATTGGGCTCCGTCAACGAAAACCTCCCCGGCTTCGTCGTGATGCTCGATGCCAAAGGCGGCCCAATCAGCGGCCCCAAAAACTGGAACAGCGGCTACATGCCCGCAACCTACCAAGGCGTGATTGTACGCAGCGAAGGTACACCGATTCTGGATTTGACTCGCCCCACCGCGATGAGCGATTCGGTACAGCGCAAGCTCTTGGACTCGATGAAGCAATTCAACGACGACCACCAAGCTCAGCGATTGGGAAATTCGGAACTTGCCGCGCGGATCGCCAGCTACGAACTGGCGTATCGAATGCAAAGCGTCGCGCCCGAAGCCGTCGACATTTCGCTTGAATCTGCTGCGACCCAAGAGCTATATGGCTTGAACGATCCCAAGACGCGGTACTTTGGACGCCAGTTACTCATGGCCCGTCGACTCGTCGAGCGCGGTGTTCGCTTTGTCCAAGTCTATTCCGGCGGCGCGCACAACGACGACAATTGGGACGCCCACGGCGATTTGGAATTGAATCACAATCTGCACGCGGGCGAAACCGACAAGCCCATCGCGGCCTTGCTCAAAGATTTAAAGCAACGCGGCTTGTTGAACGAGACTCTCGTCATTTGGGGCGGCGAGTTTGGACGCCAGCCGACCGCCGAATATGAAAAAGGAACCGGGCGCGACCACAACGCGTATGGCTTCACCATGTGGCTGGCCGGCGGCGGGATCAAGGGCGGTTTCAGTTTCGGCCAAACCGACGAACTAGGTTCGGTAGCGGTTGAGAATCGGATGCACGTCAAGCGAATTCACGCCACGATCTTGCAGCAATTGGGACTCGACCCCAACCGTCTTGCCTATTTCTACGGGGGCCTCAATCAACGCCTCGTCGGTGTCGAAGGCGCCGAACCCATTTCCGAAATCATCGTGTAGTCGAACTCGCAATAAATCCAATCCTTTTTGGCCCATTAATTTCCCGCCCTCGATCGGCTACAATTGCGGACCCGGTCGTTGGCAACCCTTATCCCGTCCTTTCCCTAAAGTGAACTCTCGTGCATGTTTCGCGTCGTTAATTGATCCGCCCCTATAGCTCAATTGGTAGAGCAATTGACTCTTAATCAATAGGTTCTTGGTTCGAGTCCAAGTGGGGGTACTTT
>JANMEB010000030.1:0-10409 GCA_031376585.1 Planctomycetota bacterium
GCTTTATCCCGGCGAGTCAGGTCGCCATGTACCGTATTGAAAATTTCGCTGATTTCGTCGATCAAAAATTCCAATGTGTCGTCACCGAGTCGAATGCTCAGCGCGAGCGGTTGGTCCTGAGTCGGCGCGCGATCTTGGAACGCGAGAAAGCGGCCATGCGTGAAGAACTACTGAAATCGATCCAGCCCGGTCAGACGTTGCAAGGTGTTGTTACCAAGCTGATGGACTTTGGTGCTTTCGTCGACATCGGCGGCCTGGAAGGACTCGTGCACGTCAGCAAACTCAGTTGGGATCGGGTCACGAATCCGAGCGAAGTCTTGAAAGTCGGCGAAAAAATCAAGGTCAAAGTCGAAAAGATCGAAGCCGGTTCGGGGAAGCTTTCGCTTTCGTATCGCGACACGCTGCAAGACCCTTGGGAAAATATCGAGCAAAAATATCCCGCCAATTCGGTCGTGAATGGCACCGTTTCGCGGATCGCACAATTCGGCGCGTTCGTAAAACTTGAACCGGGCATTGAAGGTCTCGTTCACATTTCCGAGTTGGCTCACCATCGAGTGTTCGCCGTCAAGAACATCGTCAACGAAGGCGATGCGGTCGAAGTCAAAGTCTTGTCGGTCGATCGCGCGGCGCAGCGAATGTCGCTTTCATTGAAAGCGACCCAAGCCAGGCCCGAACCGAAATCGGCCCCCGGCAAAGATGCTGAACCGGTCGATGCACCGCCGCGTCCGGTTTCCGTCGCATCGCGAAACGAACCGCTCAAAGGTGGCCGCGATCGAAAATCGGGAGGCGAAGGATTGGGGCTCAATTGGTGAACGAATCGCGCTTCGATGCGAGCGTGATCGGGCTGAGTCAATTTGAGGAACGGCGGACCGATGCTTTGGCGATATCTTCTCCGCCCGATTCTGTTTAGCTTGCCGCCGGAGTGGATTCACAATCAGTCGATGGCTGCGTTTCATTCGATGGCGCGGGTTGGCGTTGCGCGGCGGCTCGTTCAAAAAAGCTGTTCGGTGAACGATCCGCGTTTAGCGGTCGAAGCACTCGGCATACGGTTCCCAAATTGCCTTGGCTTGGCGGCGGGATTCGATAAACACGCGCGGTGGTTCAACGATTTGGCTTTGTTGGGATTTGGCCATGTCGAAGTCGGCACGATCACACACCAAGCTCAAACTGGGAATCCCAAACCGCGACTGTTTCGCTTGTCGCGTGAACAAGCTCTCATCAATCGGATGGGCTTCAACAATCCCGGATCCGAAACGGTCGCGTCCGCGCTGCTCCAATCGGCCAAGCAAACGATTTTGGGAATCAACATCGGCAAGTCTAAAGTCGTCGAGAATTCTGCGGCCATCGAGGATTACTGCAACAGCTTTCGGTTGCTATTCCCGTTCGCGGACTATTTCACCGTCAACGTCAGTTCGCCCAACACGCCGAACTTGCGGCAGTTGCAGCATCGCGGACCGTTGCTCGACCTGCTGACTCAATTGCGGCAACTCGATCTGGAAATGTCGCGTGCTTATCAACGGTCGACCGTTCCGATCTTGGTAAAGATCGCGCCGGATTTGTCCGAAGCGGAATTGGAAGATGTTTTGGAAATTGCCCTGCAAACGGGCATCGACGGAATCATTGCCACGAACACGACCATCGAGCGCAAGAATTTGCGGACGGCGAGCACGACCGTCGAAAGGATCGGCGCGGGCGGCTTGTCAGGGGCGCCTCTGACCAGTCGAGCTCGCAACGTGGTTGCGTTTATCGCACAACGAATCGGAGACCGCCTAACGGTTGTCGGATCAGGCGGGATCATGTCGGGAGAGGATGCTTGGCGGATGATAGGAGCCGGTGCCTCGCTCGTACAGTTGTATACCGGCTTTGTGTATGGCGGTCCGCGTTTCGTTGCCGAAATCGCTGCTTACCTCAGTCGCAAATTGGATGAAACGGGATTAACGAATATCGCTGCAGCGCGCGGACGGGATTTGGAGTAGGAGTGTTGAGAGTTGAAAGTTGAGAGTTGAAAGCGGGAAGAGGGAAGATGCCGCTTCTTAGAAAAAAGCCGAACGATCACCAGGGCGAACTTGGTGGATTCGTGTAAGAAACACATGACGAATGTAGCCGCGCCTAACTGCTTGGTTGTCGTGGCCTTTTTTGGTTCACCCCGCAAGGACATAATGATTTCGCGCGGTACTAGTTAACTAAAAGCCCGCAGCTAGTTCCGGCGCGCCGTGATCGGCTCAGTCGGAAATTGGCCACGTTTTGTGGTCCATGATCAACCCCGTTTACTTTCGAGTCCCTTGATGAGCGCGACTGGAACATCGACAGCCCTCGAATCGGCAGACGAGTTTTCGACGGGAGACCTTCAACAAATCGACGGCCAAGCTCGCCGAATTGGCCGCGAACTGTTTCAATCGCTGCGCCGACCCAAAGCACGGTTCTATCAACGTCGTTGGTGGGACGATCGGATCATGGATTGGTCGATGAGCGACGAACAACTAAAAATTCAGTTGTTTCGCTTTGTTGACGTCCTGCCGATGCTCAAAACAAATCAAATGGTTTCGTCGCGCCTGACAGAATATCTCGGCCAAGCTAATCACGCGCTGGGCTGGCTCGGTCGCGCGGGTTTGGGAGTTGCCGCCAGTACGCCGCCGACCCGTTGGGCTTTGTCGAAAATGGCCAAACTAGGGGCATCCGATTTCGCGCGCAAATTTATTGCGGGGAGCAACTACGACGAAGTCATCAAAGTCGCAAGGCAGCAGCGCGACATGCAGCGCGCTTTTACGCTGGACATTTTGGGGGAAGCCGTCATTAGCTATGGCGAAGCCGATCAGTACTTTCAGGCGTATGTCGATTTGTTGAATGCAGTTTCCTCTGCGGTGAATGCTTGGCCGCACAATTCGCTTTTGGACGAAGATGATCGCGGGCCGATTCCGCGCGCCAATCTGTCGATTAAATTGTCCGCGCTCGATTGCCACTTTTATCCAATCGAAGGGGACCAAGTCGTCGAGCGGGTCGGTCGACGGCTCAAAGAACTGCTGCGCGTCGCCCGCAACAATAAAGCTTTCATCAACGTCGACATGGAGTCCTATGAAAAGAAGGATTTGACGCTGCGAATTTTCCAAGACGTGCTGATGGACGACGAGTTTCGCGACTGGACCGACATCGGCATCGTCATTCAATGCTACCTACGCGATTCCGGAAATGATTTTGTGAAATTGCGAGATTGGGCCAAGCGGCGCGGTGCGCCCGTTTGGGTCCGCTTGGTCAAGGGAGCGTACTGGGATTACGAAACGATCCATGCGAAATCCCAAGGCTGGCCGATTCCGGTCTACAGCGAGAAACACCATTCCGATGCGAACTATGAACGGCAATTGCGGTTCGTCATGCAGAACAGCGAACACTTGCGGCCCGCGATTGGCTCGCACAACATGCGTTCGATCGCTTATGGGATCGCCCTAGCCGAGCATTTGGGTTTGTCGAAAAAATCATTCGAAATTCAGATGCTACACGGAATGGCCGATGCGGAAAAAGCCAGTTTGGTCGAACGGGGACATCGGCTCCGCGTCTACATGCCTTATGGCGATCTAATTCCCGGAATGGCTTATTTGGTGCGACGCTTGTTGGAAAATACTTCTAACGATTCGTTCTTGCGGGCTGGATTGGCAGCGAACGTCGACGTTGAAAAATTACTCTCCGACCCGCGCGACAAAGGTTCGCTTGACACAATCAACCCTGCTTCGGCAACCGCCGGCAACATTACATCAGGAAATTCGATGACTACGACCACGATGCCGCAACGCTCGCTCAAGTGCACTTTTCAGAACGAGCCACCCGTCGATTTTTCCAAGAACGAAAAACGCCAAGAAATGTTGGCCGCTTTGCAGTCGGTCAAGTCGCAATTCGGCAAGCATTTTCCGATGATCATCGACGGTCTGCCAGTCGACACCAAGGACAAGATCGATTCCCTCAACCCGGCCCGCTCCGACCAGATCGTCGGAACGACTGCGGTCGCCACGCCGCAACACGTCGACCAAGCAGTCGCCGTTGCCAAGGAAGCTTTGCCAGCTTGGGCCGCGCGCACTGCCGAACAGCGTGCGGATGTCTTGCGCAAAGCCGCACAAAACATGCGTGCGAGATTTTTCGAACTGGCCGCTTGGCAAGTCTACGAGTGCGGAAAGCAGTGGTCCGAAGCCACCAACGACGTCTGCGAAGCAATCGACTTCTGCGACTATTACGCCCAGGGCGCGATCGACTTGGCCCAGCCTGAAGGTGCCGACATTCCGGGTGAAGAAAATCGATTCGATTATTTGCCGCGCGGCGTTTGTGCCGTGATCGCTCCGTGGAATTTTCCGCTGGCGATCATGACCGGGATGGTCACCGCAGCACTCGTGACCGGGAATACGGTCGTCTTTAAACCAGCCGAACAAAGCTCCGTGAACGGAGCATTGTTAATGGAGGTTTTGCAAGCCGCCGGACTTCCCAATGGGGTTGCGAATTTTTTGCCTGGCCACGGCCGATCATCGGGAGCGCGAATGGTCGAACATCCCGACGTTGCCCTGATCGCGTTCACTGGTTCGCGCCAAGTCGGTTTGGCGATTAACGTCAAAGCGGCGGAAGTTTCCGCGTCCGGCATTCCCCTGGTTAAACGCGTGATCGCTGAAATGGGGGGCAAAAACGCATTGATTGTCGATGTCGACGCCGATCTTGATGAAGCCGTCGTCGCAGTAGTCCGCAGCGCGTTCGGATACCAAGGTCAAAAGTGCAGCGCATGTAGCCGTGTATTGGTCTTAGCTCCGATTTACGACACGTTTGTCCAGCGAATCGCCGAGGCCGTCAAGAGCTTGGTTGTCGCCCCAGCGGAGGATCCGACGTCCAATGTCGGTGCCGTCATCGACGAAGCTTCGCGCAAAAAAATCTTGTCGTATATTGACATCGGGCGCAACGAAGGACGAGAAGTTGTTTCGGTGGACGCGGGTCCACTTGCCCAACAAGGCTTCTTCGTCGGACCGCACGTCTTCGCCGACGTCAAGCCCAATGCGAGAATCGCTCAAGAAGAAATCTTTGGTCCGGTGCTTGCCGTCATTCGTTGCGCGGATTTGGATGAAGCATTTCGCGTTGCCAACGGCACTGATTATGCCTTGACCGGCGGCCTGTTCTCGCGAAGCCCTCAATCTCTGGCCCGGGCAAAACGTGAATTAATGGTTGGGAATGTTTACTTGAATCGGAACATCACCGGCGCGCTCGTCGCTCGCCAGCCGTTCGGTGGCTTCAAGATGTCCGGCATCGGCTCTAAAGCCGGCGGTTCGGACTACTTGTTACAATTCGTTGTCCCTCGAACGGTGACTGAAAACACGATGCGACGCGGTTTCGCCCCATCGGTCGATTGAACCCTCAGGTCGAGAATATCTTCGGACTTGGGTCTAGTAGCCTAGCCCAAGGGTCGAGAAGGTACGGTATTTTGCGGCCTTCGTTCGTTTCCACCAACGCAGGGCGTCGGTCAGTAGCGGCTTTTTCGAACGGTTTGGCTAGTAAACGGTCGGCGTTCTCAATAGAATTTAAGCAACGGCAACGCCCGATCGAAAGTTCCTTCGCGTCTAACGATCAGTCGTTCGCCGAAACCATTCTTGGTTCTACTTACGACATCAGATATCCTTCTGGACTTATTTTTGTTGAGGTGCCAAATGCGATTCTTCATCGCTCTCGTGTTCGCGTTTTCCTTGTGCGTCTATCAAGGCTGCGGCTCCAAATCAGGAGCTCGAAACATAACCCAAGCGGATATGTCGAAGGCGAGCGGCAATTTGCCTATTGATGAAGCGCCACCAACGCCAACGGCTAGACCTACGCCGTCGCAACCCCAGGCTGACGCGACAAAAAGCGATTCTAAGTCGGCACCCACCGCAGCAGCCGCTTCTCGATTTGCGGAAGAAGGTCCACCGGAGGATTCGTCTAGCCCAGCCGCCGGTGCTGCTACAACCAAGACACAGCCGAAACAACCAACTGCTCCTACCGCCGCGGCCGCTTCTCGATTTGCAGAAGAAGGTCCACCGGAGGATTTGTCTAGCCCAGCCGCCGGTGCTGGTACAACCAAGACGCAGCCGAAACAACAAACTGCACCTACTGCCGCTGCCGCTTCTCGATTTGCGGAAGAAGGTCCTCCGACGGGTTTAAGCGAGGGTGCTGCCGAAGCTTCGCCGCCCAGTGCGTTAATTGGCCGAGGCAAAGGAGTCTCGGGCAAGGGCGCGGCTTTGACCGGCTCGACGGAAACTACTCCCATGTCTGAAGCCGCTGGCGGCAATAGGATCAATACCGCAACGCTCTCCGAAGTCGTTCCTGTAACTCTATTGGACAAAGCTGCAAGTTCTTTCAAAGAGTTCAAAGGATTCGACGCCGAACAGTACTTGTATGCCTATTGGCTCACTGACGAAGGCGCGATCGGCGATTATCCGTTGCAATGGGTTTCAGGTATCAGTGAACCTCGAATTTTCCTGCGCTGGGGAATCGGCGTTGCTTATGTTGCTCCGGTCGATTTTAGTGCCCGTCCACCGGTAATAGGTGATCCGGTCGCGGCGCCCACTGCGCCAGCAAATCGTAGCGGACGCCCCGGCGGAAGAACTTCGCCCCTCAATGAATCCGCCTCAACCAATGCGGGGCCATCTCCTTATGCGAATGTTGATCGCTCCACGCCAACTGGCAACATGTTGTATTACACGGGAGACTTCGGCGATCGACTGGTCAAACGATTAAACTCTCGTCGTAAGCACCAAGATTATTTCTATGGAAAAATTTTGGCGATGTCGCAACTGAGTGACATGGAAGCGGACCGCAACCGCAGCGTGACCGCGACGATAACAACTCCAGGAGTCTCGGAACCGCAACACGCAATTCTTTTGGGAGGACTCGACGAGGGATCGTCCGAGACAGTGACGACCAATACTGTAGCTCGCGGCGGAACCAATACATCGGGCGTGACTGCCACGACGGGCACGATCATTCCGGGAGTCATCTTTCTGGGAGTCGAAAACGGTTCGACCGCTGAGCAGGGATTCATCGAGCAGGCCAAGTCGATGGGTCTCGATGGACTGCTCGTTTTCCACGTGACGATCAAGGAAAAGAGCCGCTCCGGCGCGGCCTTCAGCACGACGAGTCTTGCCGTCCACAACGTGAAAACCGGCGAGTCGCCACCCAAGACAAGTTCGCTCAGTAGTGAGACCGTAGCAAAAGCACGACAGAAGGATTCCGATTCCGATAATGATCCGGTGGAACGCGCACTAGACAAGATTTTCAAAGATTACTCGGACGAAAAATTGCGCGTTTCAGAGATGCCAGACCTCAAACCTGACGTCGTAAAGAAGCGAGTCGACAGCTTGGTAGCAGAAACCCACGAAAATCCGCTGCCGGTCGTGGCCGAGATTGTGAGCTACCACAAGAAAGGATTGCTCGACGAGGCCGCTGCGCTTGCCGCGATGAGCACGTTATTGGGCAACGAGGACGCGGCGAAAACGCTGCTCACGGGTTCGTCAGAGGAAAAGATTGCCGCGATTGAAAAATGGATGCCGGGAAATTTTGACCTTCCCGAATCCGGCGCGAGCTTCCGCTAATACTAAACGGAAAACACGGCAAATGCCGAGCATCATCGGTACTGTTTGTGGACGGGCGGCTAGGCACTAATCGGCGTCTCGGTCGTTCGGTTATGGCGAACCGACGATCCCAACAATGCGATCCAGTTCAACGTCGTTCCAACGAGCGACTGCGGTAGCCGGTCAAGAATTTGCCGCCCACATCGAGTTGGTGAATCGTTGCTTCGGCCCAGTCAACTTAGTCGTCGCGAACTTCTATGGTCCCGTCCGCGATCAGTTGATTGCAGTGCGCCCGCAGATTCTCGGCGACTTGTCGGTTTTTCGGATCAAGTTTTGGCAGGTCCAAAGCGGCCAAAACACTGAGCGATTTCCGCGGCAAGCCTTTCTCGACCATGATACTGGCAACGCTGAGGCGAACGACTTCCGCCCGCGACGAGAACAGCGCAAGGTACTGTTCGGAATACCGCAAGACGTCGTCAAAACGACGTTGCGATCGCAGAACTTGGATCAATCGCAAAAGTCGATTTTCATCCCAAGTCATTCCTTGATCCAATTTTCGCACGTTGTTCAATTGGGAGATAGCTGTGTCGGCGTGTCCCGCATCTAAACAAGTGTCAAATGTCTTCCAGGAGAACGCGAGCTTGCTCTTCCGCTGTTCCAATTCGATGGGCGTCAAGCCGCGCGGGGCATCCAGTGCTGCGGCACGAGAAGTTTTTTTTGGTTTACCGCGCGCTTCCGCAATCATCGACAAGATATCGCGATCATCGCAATCGATTTTGCCCCGCGCTAAGATGACCAACCCCGCCACCAAACCGAAGGCTGCACCCGTCACGTGCAAAAACTCCGTGCTCAATGAAAACCCTTGTAACAAGGCGAAACTAAAATCCCACAAAAAGTACATCGCGCCCATCATCAGGATTGGAACCTGGATAAACAGCGGCCTGACGAATAATATCAGCAAGCACTGAATATTGTCCTGAGGATTCCAGAGGGCGGCCAACATCATGATCGAAAAAATTGCCCCCGATGCACCGAGCGACGGAATCTCGGGTGTGCCTAGAAAAATTAACTGTTCAAAAATATTTTGCAGCATCCCCAATCCGAGATATAAACCGACAAACGAGAATGAACCGACAATCCCTTCCACGACGTGGCCGAAAACCCACAGAAAAATCATGTTGCCGATCAGATGAAGCCAACTGCCATGGATCATCATTGACGACAGCCATTGCACTGGGTGCATTCCGTCGCCGTGCGAGAGCATCAAGTCATACCAGCCGGGTATTTCCACTGGTTCGATTGGCGTCGTACCATCAATTTTCGATTGCCTGGTGTCGTCCAAAACCCGTTTCGACGGGACCGCTGTTTGGATGGAAAAAACGAGCAGATGGACCGCCATAAAACTCCAGGTGGCGATCGGCCAATATTTCAGCTCGGCGTCCGAAGTAAGCGGGATAAGCATTGGTTAGACCTTTAAAAGGCCTCAAGCGCGACGCAGGGTAAGTGACTCTTTCAGATTAACTCAATATTTTCTGTACGACCGATCATTAGCGTCAAACTTCGAGCCGATTTTTGCTTTCGTCGAAAACCAGGGCGGTAGTTCGACGACGTCATTGCGGTGCGGCTTGGCCGGTCGCTTGTAATGCTACTTCCTTCATCCGTTTGAGGTCCAGTTTGCCCGAGCCCAAAACCGGGATCGCGTCGACTTGGAAAAAGCTGTCTTCGGAGGGGACGTAGAGGTTGGGCAATCCCGTTTCGCGTAAACGCTGACACAAATCGGCCGGCGTTTTTTCCAAGGGAGTGTGCAACACGATGAGTCGTTCCCCTTTCTTGGCATCGGGAACGGCGGTGACGGCGATTTTTTGCTCGTCGGACTCAGGTTCGTTCAAGATCGAATTGAGCGTTTCCTCGATTTGAATGTGGGGAACCATCTCGCCTCCAATTTTGGAAAACCGACTCATGCGACCGGTCAACGTGATAAACCCTTCGCTATCGATTTGACCGACGTCGCCTGTGCAGTACCAGCCGTCGACGATGACTTCGCTGGTCAAATCCGGTCGATGCATATATCCCAGCATCACGTTTGGTCCTTTGATCCAAAGCATTCCCGATTGATTCGGTCCCAGTTCGCGTGACGGGTCTTCAAGGTCAGTGATCTTGGCCGCCACGTTGGGCACAGGCCGCCCGACAGTACCTTCTTTGTTGTCAGACTGGACGTTCTTTGACGATCTGCTGGGTGGAACGTTAACAGAAACCAGCGGCGAAAGCTCTGTTGTTCCGTAGCCTTCAACGGGTCGGACTCCAAACCGATGATCGAACGCGACGCAAAGTTCCGCCGGCAGCTTTTCCGCGCCGGCAACGACGGTATTTACCGATGCGAAATCGTCACGCGTACACTTTCGCAGGTACATCCGCAGAAATGTTGGCGTCCCCAACAAGACGGTTCCTTGATAGGTCCGCGTGAGTTTGCCGATTTGAATCGCTTCGAGCGGACTGAAATGGTACGCACCACGGACATCGAGCGCCATCGCGCCCCACAGCGTGGCCATGTATCCGAACGAATGAAAAAACGGCAGCACGCCGATGATCGTATCCTTCGGATTGAGACAGATCACTTGGCCGATCGCCTCGACGTTCGATGCAATATTGCGTTGCGACAGCATCACGCCCTTGGGAATTCCTGTCGATCCCGAAGTAAAAATCACGGTGAGCAGTTCGTCCGGCGAAAGACCGCTGATTCCTAAAGAGCCTTCCAGCCAACGAGTCGGCGTTACCAATGCTTTGACCATCGCAGCCAATTTCATAGGCGTCGTGACTTTGTCTTTCAAGTCATCGAGATAAACGACA
>JANMEB010000099.1:0-1022 GCA_031376585.1 Planctomycetota bacterium
ACACCGAAGACCGGCTCGTGCAGGCGACGATTGCCGAGCACCTGGAAAAGGAACTGGGCTGGGAGAGCGTTTATGCCTGGAACGATGAGACCTTTGGACACGGGGGCACGCTTGGTCGGAACGATGCCCGAGATGTCGTCCTCTCGCGAGACCTGCGCCGATCGATACAACGGCTCAATCCGGAGTTGCCAACGGTAGCTGTCGACGAAGCAATCAATAGGCTCACGCAGCACGATTTTTCGAGGTCGTTGCTGGCGCACAATCAATCGTTTCACAAGTTCATCCGTGAGGGCGTACCCGTCAACTTCCGCGACGACACAGGTCAACTGCGGCACGCCCAAGCGAGGGTAATCGACTTTGCTAATGGCCGCGGCGCAGATGGACAATTGAATAATCGCTTCCTGGCGGTGCGAGAACTCAAAATCACAGGACTGCGGGCACCGAGCTACAACCGGCGTGCGGATCTGGTCTGCTTCGTTAATGGTCTGCCATTGGTGTTCATTGAACTCAAAGCGGTTTACAAGAACATTCGCGCCGGCTTCGACGGCAATCTGCGCGACTATCTCGATGAAAACGTGATCGCGCATGCGTTTCACCACAACGCGTTCCTGATCGTCAGCAACGGCCATCGCGCCCGATACGGTTCGATTACCAGCCAGTGGGAGCATTTCTATGAATGGAAGCGCCAGGGCGAAAAAGACCAGGGAAGCGTTGACGCCGAAGTGCTGCTCAACGGGATGTTGGCCCACGATCGGCTGCTAGATCTCGTGGAGAATTTTATCTTGTTCGACGCCAGTAAGCCGGGGGCAACCCGCAAGGTTATCGCCCGCAATCACCAAGTGCTGGGCGTCAATGCTGCGGTGGAATCAGTTCGGCGACAGGAAGAACTGAAAAAGCAGTATCCGCCCGACAAACGACTTGTGTGGCGACAAGCGGTAGTAGAAAAACAGTTGAAGGTTGCCGAGCGACGGCCAGATTTTGACTCATCGTCGTCTGCCGATCTCATCGAAGCAAAAGAGCAG
>JANMEB010000101.1:0-15523 GCA_031376585.1 Planctomycetota bacterium
CCCTGCGCTTCGATCGGCTTCGGATTAGAATTGATGACCCCACGTTTTATCAATGCCCTGTGCGATAATCCGTGGCGGTAATGATCCCAAAATCTCTTTGCCTGCCCAGGATCCAAACCCAGGTCCTTTTCCATTTCCTCAAACACTTGCGCGGATAAGCCAATCGTGGTTTGGCCGAATTTTATTCGAAGAAGTTTTTCGTACAATGGCAGCAATACCATCAACACTATAAACGTATCATCGGATTCCACTGACATTGCGCGCAGTCGGTTAAAAAAACATCGGCCAAAGAATTCATTAATTGACTCATCGAGCGGGACCATAATGGTCGCCGACTCGGCCGGAAATGTTACGGTGAAATTCGTCGATTCGTCTTGTGAAGCTCTTATTTTCATTTGCGCTTTTTGGGTTACCGGGGTTACCCGTTTGTGGTGGTTCCGTTGCTATTCACGGCTTGTGAAAGTGGCTTTGAGTCTGAAATACCAGCCATTTGCGAAGAACTCAAACGCCGTTCCTTAGATTAAGAGTCCGTTGCCCTCCAAATGAGCTACTCCCCCGGTACGGTCAAAACGTTTACCGGCTTGAACTCCGATGCGGAAGGTACCAGCGCCGAAGCGGCGGTTAAACGAGTTTCGGATACGCACACAACCGGAGCGCCGAGGTGGCGGTTAAACATATCAAAACTACAGAATGAATTTGCTCAAGTCCTCGTCTTCGGCGATGGCTTGAAGGCGCTGTTTCACGTAGGCGGCGTTGATTACGATCTTGCCTTGTTTCATGTCGGGCGCTTCAAAACTGACTTCGTCTAACAGTGTTTCCAAAATCGTATACAACCGCCGCGCGCCGATGTTTTGACTGGTTTGGTTCACGCGAAACGCGAATTCAGCCATCGCTTCTACCGCGTCAGACGTGAACTCTAGCTCCACCCCTTCGGCTTGCAACAAAGCGCGATATTGATGCGTGAGCGAGTTTTTCGGTTCGGTCAAAATGCGAACGAAGTCTTCCTTGGTTAAATCGTCCAATTCGACCCGAATCGGAAATCGACCTTGGAGTTCGGGCATTAGTTCGCTCGGCTTGTTTTTGTGAAAAGCCCCGGCGGCGATGAACAAGACGTGATCGGTTCGAATGTAGCCGTATTTGGTTTGCACGGTCGTCCCCTCGACGATCGGCAGCAAGTCCCGCTGAACGCCTTGCCGTGAAACGTCAGTCCCTTTGCCGTCGCTGGCAACGATTTTGTCCAATTCATCGAGAAAGATAATTCCCAGATTCTCGGCCAGCTCGATCGCGCGCGAGTTGATTTTCTCGGGCTCTAACAAAGCATCGCATTCTTGTTCAAAGATAACCTTGCGCGCGTCGACCACGGGCATTTCGCGGCGAAGCGTAGTTTTGGGCATGATCTTTTCCAACATGCCTTGAAAGTCGACGTCCATGTGCTCAACGCCGACGCCCCCCACCATGATCGGGCTCTGTTTGCTCTCGATGGTCACCTCGACTTTGCGCTGATCAAGCTCACCCGCGTCAAGCATTGCTTCCATTTTGCTGCGAGTCCGTTCGTACGATGCGTCGGCAACGGCATCCGGCGTGGCCGTTCGGTCGGATTGATAGCGAACTGGTTCCGGACAAAGCAAATCGACTAAGCGATGCGTCGTTCGCCGTTGGGCCTCGGCTTGTACCAATGCCCGCTCGCGCTCACGGACGAGCGAGATCGCATTCTCGACTAACTCGCGCACCATGCTTTCGACGTCACGACCGTAGTAGCCGACTTCCGTATATTTGGTCGCTTCGACTTTGATAAAAGGCGCACCGGTAAGCTTGGCTAATCGGCGGGCGATTTCGGTTTTGCCAACTCCCGTTGAGCCGATCATTAGAATGTTTTTGGGCGCAACGTCTTGCCGCAATTCCTCGGGCAACTGCTGACGCCGCCAACGATTGCGAATTGCGATGGCGACGCTCCGCTTTGCTTTGGCTTGGCCGACAATGAATCGGTCCAACTGCTCGACGATCTGGCGCGGCGTCATGGACGCTTCGGACGACGGGGCCGAAATCAACTCTGGCACTCAAGCTCCTCCACATTAATATTGTCATTCGTGTAAATGTCGATCCCGGAAGCGATTTCTAGCGCGTGGCGAACGATTTCTTTGGCTGTGAGTTGGCTATGAGCTTTCAAAGCCCGCGCGGCGGCGATTGCATAGTTCCCACCGGAGCCAATTCCGACGATCCCATCGGTCGGCTGAATCACATCGCCGGTTCCGCTGACGAGCAGCAAATGCTGTCGATCCGCCACAGTGAGAAGTGCTTCGAGTTGCCGCAGGGCTTTGTCGGTGCGCCACTGTTTAGCGAGTTCGATAGCGGCCCGTGGAATGTTTGACGGAAAGTCGCGGAGCTTTTCCTCGAACCGCTCCATCAACGCAAAAGCGTCCGCGCTGCTGCCTGCAAATCCGCACAACACATTACCGTCCAACAAGCGGCGAATTTTTACCGCATCGGACTTCATAATGGCGTTCCCCAAAGTCACTTGGCCATCGCCCCCCATCGCGATTTTTCCCGCGTGGCGAACGGTCAAAATGGTCGTGGCATGAAAAACCGGCAAGTGTCGTCGTGGTTCCATCGGATGGTTTACTGCTCTTTGGGTTCGAGGGGCCAGACCCCTGCCTGCTTTCAACTGTTAGATGTCCATTTTCGAGAAGTGCGCGGAATTCGAAAGGGGGCAGGCGTTGAGCCGTTCGAAGGCGAATTGTATGCTTGCGGCTATGAACGAACATAAAAACACACCGGCGCCAACGTCAGAGTCGTTTCGAAGCCCGCTGTTGCTTGATCGACAGCAATCCGGTTTACTCGTCGTTGACGTTCAAGAAAAACTTTTGTCGATGATCGATCGGCACTCCATCGTGCAATGGAATATCGAACGACTTTTGGCGGCCGCAAAGTTGCTGCAAGTCCCGATCGCTGCGTCGGAACAGTATCCGGCGGGGCTTGGGCCGACGGTTGCTGCGATTCGCTCGCAAATAGAAACCGTGGCCGAAAAGCGCATGTTCAGTTGCCGCGAATGCCAATCGCTGATCGCCGATTGGACGACTCGTGGCATTCGTCAAATCCTCGTCGCCGGAATCGAAGCCCACGTTTGCATCATGCAAACCGCGCTGGACTTGCAAAGCGCCGGCTTTGACGTATTTGTTGCGGCGGACGCCACCGGCTCGCGAAGGCCATTCGATTACGCGATGGCCTTGAATCGGCTAAGCCAAGCCGGTGTTACTGTCATGACGACAGAGTCTGCATTATTTGAATGGTGCGAAACGTCAGCGGCGACAGAGTTTAAGCAGATTAGTCAGATTGTGCAGCGAACAGCGCCGGAGTGATAGACTATTGGCGCATGGCGAAGACGTGTTCAGTGTTCAGTTTTCAGTGTTCAGTAAATACAAAAACTGGCTTCTATTCTCTTGCTGAAAACTGAACACTGAACCACTGAACACTTGCTATGCCCTCCCATTACGCCGCCTTTTTTCTTGCAGCCACTTTCTCCGCCGTGCAGAGTCCGTGCTCCGGCGCGAGTTCGGTTTGAGCCGCGCCGTCTCCTTGGCGAATTCGGAACCAAACCAAAATCTGTCGTCGAAGCGTTCGCAACGGTACGCCGATCTTGCGGTGCCAGCGAATCCAAAACGGCCGCGCAGCGTTCAAACGAACTTCAAACTCGTCGCGGTTCAGTCGCCAAAGTCGATGCTTGAGCAAATGATAATGGTCGCTTCGTTGCAGCAAGCGCAACAGCGCGCGAGCGAGCGGCCAATTCGGCAGTCGCATGCTGATTTGAAAATCAAACAGATACGGATGTCCATCGTCGCCGACCAAGACATTTTCGGGCTTGTTCAAATCGACGTAAGCCATGTTTCGAACGTGAATCGCATCCAGGAGCGCCGACAGCTCGTCGAAAAATTCAGCACTCGAATCGTGAACCAGCGATAATGGTTGTCCGGGAACGAAATCGTGTGCGAACGCAGTCGGCGCAATCTTGCCGTCCACGACGACTTGAGCCCAACCGCGTGGGACGCCGGGAATGTCTTGTAATAAGCGAAAAAAGTAGGCTTCGCGACTGGCGAGCCACCGACCGAGCCACTGCATGGGAATTCCGAAACAACTCTGCGTCCGATTGAACTTGCAAACGACTGCACTGTGGGGACTATCGTACAAAGCAGTCGCGGCCCACGAATCGTGTTTGAAAATATGACGTCGCGCGAGGACTTTGCCGTCGATTTCAACTTGCTCTGGAGGGTCCGCTTTTCCTAATGCCTGAAACAATGCTGGACGGCTGCGCACGGACGCCTTGGGCAGAGGTTTGTGTTGTTCGTTTTTATATTGATTCATGCCGTCAAATTCTACGTCAACAAATGGAGCCTGGAAAACACCAGATAGTTTGCTAAAAGTCGTCGCTTTGATCCAGACGAATTTTTGGCAGCGTTTTGCGTACTTTATAAAAGCCGCCCCTAAGTTATTCCGCATCGCACGTGGTCAAGTACCGTTTTCGGTTTAAGCGCCTAGCGCTTTGTCAAACCTAAAACTTGGGGTGCCACTGGCTTTGCCAGCGCGCGGTCGTGACTTGCGTTCCCGAAAGACACTGGCGGAGCCAGTGGCACACAACCCCAATTCCTAGGCTTGAAGACGCACTAGCTTCGAGGCGCTGCAGTCTCGCCGCACGGTCCGAAGCGGACCGGTTAAACAAAGTAAGGAATCAATGCGGCAATTCGATCCTTGTGGTGGCGAAAAAATACGCATATCATCGTACGTTCGCAAATTGCCCGACCGATTGGTGTAATTCCCAAACCCATTCACTACTTATTGAGATTCAAATTCATTTGGAGATGATGGCAATGAAGATGCCCGAAATTCGCAGTATCATTGTGTTTTCGTCATTGGCGTTGATCTCGTTGGTTGGCTGCAAGTCGGCAACCGAGACTGCCGCCAAGAAAACTGGATCGCCGAGCAGCGAATCAGTTGCGGCCAAAGATTCACTACAGCAAAAGGACCTGAACTCAATGCCGAAAGAGCAAACCATTGCGGGCCCAGCCGCCAAAGAACCGGACTTCATCACCGTGCAGCATATCCTGATCGGCTTCCAAGGTTCCGTGCCTGGCAAATCAGTCACGCGCAGCAAAGCCGATGCGGAAGCACTTGCTAAAAAACTTTTGGCAACTGCTCAATCGGGCGAGAAAGATTTTGGCGCACTCGTTCGAGAAAACACCGACGATGCTTTTCCAGGAATTTACGCAATGGCCAACGACAGCGTCGCAAAAAATTCCATACCACAAGGGACGTTTGCGCGGCGTGGCATGGTGCCCGCTTTTGGCAACGCCGGGTTCCCGCTTCAAGTCGGGGAAATCGGCATGGCCAACCACGATCCAGTTACGAGTCCTTTCGGTTGGCACATCGTCAAGCGGATCAAGTAACGAAGTACTGAATATTCGTGACTCTCGATCTAGTGCCTTGTCAATCCTAAAACTGGGGTGCCAGTGAGCGGTCGTGACTTGCGTTCCCGAAAGACACTTGCAGAGCCCAGTGGCACACAACCCCAATTCTAAGGTTTGATGACGCACTAGAATTTCAGGTGGGTTCCCTGTTCCGCCTTGGCCACGCGGTCCTCTAGTTCGGTCAAGCGACGATCGATGCGATGCAGCATGTGGATGATGTAGACATGCGTTTTCTTTGCGTCGATGCCGACCGGGCTTTCGTCGCTGCGAATCATGTCTTCAATTTTTGCGTATTCTTTCGGATCGATCTTGATCATCAGTAAGCTCCTTCACCTTTTAAATCTAACGGCCTGCGATTCGTCGTTTAACCCGGAGCCTACGGCGACGGCGTTGACGTAGCCAAGTTGCCTTCGCCGTAGGCTCCGGGTTAAACAAAACTCCTCTTAATTGGCCTCGCCAGGTAAACTTTACGCCAAAATTCCGTGAACGATTTTGCCGTGGACGTCGGTGAGTCGCATGTCACGGCCGCCCCAGCGGTACGTTTGCTGCTCGTGGTCGATGCCTAACAAATGCAGCATCGTCGCGTGCAAATCATGTATTTCGACTTTGTTTTCCACGCTTCGATAACCGAATTCGTCCGTAGCACCGTAGACCGTGCCACCTTTGATTCCACCGCCTGCCATCCACAAGCTAAACCCAAACGGATTGTGATCGCGGCCGTCGGAGCCTTGGGCAAACGGCGTCCGTCCGAACTCGCCGGACCAAATCACGAGCGTCTCATCGAACAAACCGACACGTTTTAGATCCGCCAACAATGCCCCGATGCCTTGATCGACGGCGCGGGCGTTGTCTTCGTGGCCTTGGCGCAAGTTGCCGTGCTGATCCCAGCGGTCGTGACCGATGCTGGGGCAAGTCAGCTCGATAAACCGAACGCCGCGCTCGACTAAACGCCGTGCGAGCAAACATTGGCGGCCAAACGTCGCCGTCCCCGAATGCTTGGCGTTCATGCCATACATTTCGCGTGTCGCCTCCGTCTCGCCGGCCAATGCGGTTAAGTCGGGGACTTCGGTTTGCATCCGAAACGCAAGTTCGTAGTTGGAGATCGCGGACTCCAATTCGTCGAATTTCCCCCAGCGCGACAAGGTCGCTTCATCGAACGATCGAATTAAATTCAACTTGTTGGTTTGCAGCAACGGGTTGGCGTCGATCGGTCGAATGTTATCCAGCGGTGGATCGCTGGCGTTGAAGACGGAACCTTGGAAAGCCGCTGGAAGAAACCCGCTGTTAAAACAATCGAGTCCGCCGGGGGGAATAAGTCCACCATTGAGCACGACGAAGCCGGGCAAGTCCTGATTCTCGCTCCCCAAACCGTAGCCGACCCAGGCACCCATTCCAGGTCGGCCTTGAAAGCCATTGCCGGTATGCAAAAAATAATTTGCGTTGGTGTGCTCAGAGAAATTCGAAACCATCGAGCGGACGATCGCCATATCGTCGACATGCTGAGCCACATACGGAAACAAGTCGCTGACTTCAGTACCGCATTCGCCATACTTGCGAAACTTCCACGGTGATTTCATCACGGTGCCGATGTTATTGAACTGCGTTGGCTCGATCTTCTGCTGATAGGGTTTGCCATGTTCGCGTTCCAATAGGGGCTTCGGGTCGAAAGTATCGACTTGGGATGGCCCACCATCCATGTAGAGATAGATGACGTGCTTCACTTTAGGGCGAAAGTGCGTTGGCCGCGGCGACCAAGGTCCGCTGGACGCAATCGTTTTATTCTCGGGCAATTTGTCGACGAAAGCTTGCGTCGAAAGTAGCGCGGATAGCGCGACGGCGCCGAAACCACAAGCCGAATCGCGAAGCATCTGACGGCGCGTCAGCGGCGATTGCCGAAATTGTCCACAGTGATGGCAAGATTTGCTCATACGATTAGTTTACGTAATAAAACTCTTTAGCGTTGATCAACACGTGACACAGATCTCGCCAAGCCATCAACTCGCATTGCTCATTCGATGTGCCTGCGTCCACGAGTTGCCGACGTTGAGACTCCAAAAATGCCGTTGCCATTTTCAATTCGGCCGATGTCATCGGACGAGCATAGGCTTCGTTAAACAGGCGCTTTAATCGATCATCGTCCGATGACTTGGAACTTAGCGCACGGCGGGCCCAATGCTCTGCTTGTTCTAGGACCATCGGATTGTTTAGCAACATCAATGCTTGCGATGGAACATTGGAAATATTTCGGCGTCCTACGGAGTTGAACGGCGACGGTGTATCAAACGCCAACATCATGGGCGAGAGAAAGTTGCGGCGAACTTCGATGTAAATACTTCGCCGGCGATTTCCGTCGAGCGGACCACTGTTGTCGGGCCGACCACGGCCTTGCATGAACGGAGTTAAATAGATTGGAACGCTCGGGCCGAACAACGTTGGATCAAGCTGCCCAGAGACTTGCAAGATCGAATCCCGAATCGTCTCGGACGAAAGCCTCCGAACCGACATGCGATGCAAAAGTCGATTGTCCGGGTCGGCTTGTTCCGCTGTTAGTTCGACGTGACTGGACATTCGATACGTCGCGCTGGTCACCATCTCGCGAATCGCTCGTTTGATCGACCAGCCTTGCTCTACGAACGACGCCGCCAAATGATCAAGCAACTGCGGATGCGTCGGACGCTCGCCTAAAACTCCAAAGTTGTCCACGGAAGAAACTATTCCTCTGCCAAACAAATGATGCCACAAGCGATTGACGATAACTCGCGCCGTGAGCGGGTTTTCCGGCACGATCAAAGATTCGGCCAATCGCATTCGGCCGCTACCTGATTGCGCGTTCAGGTCGAAATTAACGTCGGTCTGAATGGCGTCAATCATTCGCCGCGAAGCTTCTGGACCTGGTGTTCGATGATTTCCTCGAATGAATACATACTCGTTTTCGCCCGTGCCGTCAGCAAGCGCTTGAGCAAACACCGGAGCGGGAATTCGATTGTCGTGCAGCCAATGCTGCTTTTCATTTCGCAGAGTCTCGACCTTCGCCTGGCCGCGATGAAACACGTCGTCGTCGATCAAATCCCACTGAATCAACCAATTCAGCAATTCGGTTGCATCGGTATCAGGCCGATCTTGGCTAATCGCGTCACGTATTCGACCCACAAGCCGATCAGAAAATCCATGAATGTTTAGAGTGTTGAAGCTCTTTAGTTTCGCGTCGTCCGAATTGAATCTGGAGACTTCGGCCATGGGAAGCTCTGAAATCAAATCGTCGGCGAATCCCGAGGGCGGATCGAAAAGTTGTGCATGATCCGAAAAGCGAATCTCATCAACCGCAATGGATCCGCCAGAATGATCGATGATTTCAATATGAGCGCGATGGCCGAGGTAATTGCTAACATCTTGGCCTTGAGCCAACCAAGTAAATCGGTCGGGAGAATCGACTTTCAGGGTCGCTCCGTTGAAGAGTAACGAGTTGTAGGTGTCGAGCGTGAAACCATCGATGATCAGGCGGACTTCGGCTTCGCGACCGGACAACCGATAATGAATGAACTTGTGATCCAAAGTAAACGTCGGCGAACGCAGCACGCCGTACAGCGGAGTTCCCAAGCGTCCGCTGCTGGCCACACCTGCGCGGCCAATGATTCGCCCCGAAGCTTGCGAGTCGTCGACCAACCACCCAGCGTCGTCGCTGTTGCCGAATGCCCAGCCCGTTCGAAACCAACCGGGGAGATTTGGATTATTGAAGTCTTCAAACGTCGGCGATTCGCCGGGAGTAAGATTGGTATCATCGCGTTGACGCCGCACATCATCCAAAATGGTGCGAGTTAATTCCTTGTTGGAAAAAGCACCTTCCTTCAAAAGTCGATGGATGACATTTAGCGGATGGCTCAACTCTGCCAATCTTGTGTCACGAAATGCTTGAATCCAATGATCGAGTCGTTTCGAATCGAGTCGTTGTTGCGTGGCAATTTCTTTGACAAATTCGAGCTGATCCTGGGACAGTTCGTCCGGCCGCGCTCGCAACTCAGCATAATCCAGGCCAAACATGAACTTTGGTGCCGCATCCTTGTTCGTGCCAGCGATTTCGATATTGAAACGATGTTGGCCAGCTTTCAAGGGTAATGCAGCGAGCGATTGTGGCCCGGTCTTTCCAAGGTGCAGAGAATACAGATCGAGACTCTCAGCGACGACTTGATCGTCGACGGTCAATTGAACAATGCCGTAGTCCGGAGCGGTCGTGAAATCGGCAACCAAGTCATACATCCCTTCGGATGCGACCGTTAATTCGAGCGTCAACCGATCACCTTTTTTGCCGTCCTGCCACCAAAGGTGCTTGTTCCCTTCCCACTGGAACTTTTCGTTGCCCGACAATTCTTGGGCTGCGACTCGACCGCCGCTTGGTTTGGCGGCCGCAAAATCTTCGCCTTGGAATTTAAGTGACTGCGGCGCAGTTAGCGGGCCATTCGCATCCCAGAAGCCGATCGCCGCGGCCAAGTAACTGGCGGAATTGTCGACGTTTAGCTCCGCAGCCGAACGCCGAATCTCCGCCAAACGCTGGTCCAAGTTTTTTTGCCGCTCAATTAACGCGGGGATCGCTGATCCAATTTTTTGACCCGGATCAAGAAGTGCAAGTTGCCGCCGCGAACTTTGCATGAATCCGACCAACCCGTAATAGTCCCGCGCTGCGATCGCGTCGAACATGTGGTCGTGGCAGCGGGCACAAGCCACTGTCAATCCGAGAAACGTCTTGCCGAAAACGTCAATTTGATTGTCGATGCGACCTGCCTCGTCACCTCGCACGTCGACCGGACCATGAGTCGCTTCGCCGAGGAACCACGAACCGGTCGCGATAATCGACTCATTATATTTTTCCACAAGATGCAAACGTGGCTGCGGCAACAAGTCGCCGGCCACATGCTCGCGCACGAATTGATCGTACGGCACATCGGCGTTGAAGGCCCGAATCAAGTAATCGCGATACTGATGCGCGTGTGGCAGCGGATAATCGAACTCATGCCCACACGTTTCCGCATAGCGAACCAAGTCCATCCAGCGCCGCGCCCAATGCTCACCAAAGCGCGGTGATGCGAGCAACCGATCGACCAATTTTTCATAAGCATCTGCCGACGTGTCGGCCAAGAATTGTTCGACGTCGTCTGGCGACGGCGGTAAGCCAGTCAAATCGAAATACAAGCGACGGACCAGCGTGCGCTGATCGGCCTCTGCTGCGGGAGTCAGTTTTTTCTGTTCAAGCTCGTTCAGGATGAACGCGTCGAGATCATGCCTTGGCCAGGATTGGTCCGAGACTGCCGGAATCGCTGGCTTGGTGACCGGCCGCCAACACCAATGGTCACTGCGTCGTTGTTCGAGATCGAATTTCTTTGGCCCGATCGTCTTGGCTTGTTCCGCTGGGGGCCAAGGTGCCCCGCGCTCAACCCATTTGGTCAGCGTTTCGATATCACTTTCGGGCAGTTTTGAATCCGGCGGCATTTCGTAGAGGCCGGAATAATTGATGGCATGAATCAAAAGGCTTTCGCCGAAGTTTTCCAAATTAATCGCTGGGCCGGACTCACCGCCGACAACAAACGCGGCATGCGAAACCATTTGCAATTTCCCTGAGGGCTCGCTGACTTCGGGACCGTGGCACTCAAAACAATGTTTGGCCAAAAGCGGGCGGACTTCCTTTTCAAAGAATTCCAAATCGTCAGCGGAGAACGACTTAGCAGAAGGGTCTTGGCCAAAAACAGGTCGTGCCAACACGGCGACTAAAAGAACGGCCAAACCCCAGCCAGCGGCGAACCGCACACTTACTCGGAAAATTGCCCAGCGCGAATTTTGCAGCCATCGAGACATAGATCGTCCCACAAGTCACACGTGACATAAGACACAGGCGTCTTAATTGTAGATCGAAGCCTGAGTGGCTGGAACCATGCGGCTGCCGGGTTTATTGAGCTTCCGACATAGCAAGCCCGCCGCGACGGGCCTTGGCAGGAACTAACAGAACCCTCCAATTGCCGTTGCGTAAAGCGGGCGGCACATGGAAAGTGCCTGCTACTTTAATGCTACTTTATTGCCGGTGCGTTTTTCTCTTCTTGCGGCTTAGGTTCGTCGTCCGCGATTTTATAAACGATTAACAATAGTTTATTGTCTTGATTGGACACGAATTCCGTCGGTCGCACTTCGTCGAAAGCCAGCGAGTACGCCACGTGAAGTTTGTCATCCTCAAATTTATAGACACATTTGATAGTCTTGCCTTTTTCCTGGCCTTCTTCAATGAGGATGTCCATGCCTCGAAGTTCGTTCGACAAATCCAATTTAATCTTGCCCGACGATTCAATGCCGTTAGTGAGTGATTTGAATTGACCATCCGTCAATTGCAGTTCGATTCGTTTACAGACTTCGTCGGGAACAGGGTCGCCCGCGAGCATTGCTGAAATCGGTCGCCAAACGCCAGTCAAGCGTTTGAATTCCGTGGCAACATCTTCTTCCGAGAACTTTTTAGGTTCCTTAATTTTGTCGACTTGTTGATCGACGTTTGCCGGCTCGGGAGCAATGGCAGGCGCGGTCTGGTCTTGAGCCCAATTTCGCGCCGCAGAGAACCAAATCAGAAATGCAAACGCAACGCTCCAAAGATTACGACGCATGATGCGAACATCCTTATGAAAATCGTCCCAACTTCATGGCGAACCAAAATCCTCACCATGACCGCTAAACCTTGTAGCGAAATTGTGCTACTGCGAGTACGATTCATCAAGCCCAATTGAGCCAAAGGTAGCAGGTCCCCAACTTTTTACGTCACGAACGGTTTGTGGAGTGTCGATGGTTCCGCTGATTCAGCTTGAAAACATCGTCAAATACTACGGCCGAATCTGCGCATTGGACAACGTCAGTCTCCAGGTCGGGTCGAAAATTACCGGGCTACTGGGACCCAATGGCGCTGGCAAATCGACTTTGATCAAAGTCATTTTGGGCTTGGTCAGGATCAGCGGAGGCCAAGGCAACGTGCTGGGGTTTCGGCTAGGTCGCGATGGTCGGCAAATCCGCTCACAAATTGGCTACCTTCCCGAGGACGATTGCTACATCCCTGGCATGAGTGGTGTCGAAGTCGTTCGTTTTTCGGCCTCGCTGGCCGGGTTGCCGCCGACCGAAGGGCTCCGCCGCGCCCATGAGATTTTGGATTTTTGCGGCGTCCAGCAAGAGCGTTATCGCGACATTGAAACGTATTCGTCGGGGATGCGACAGAAAATTAAATTCGCGTCGGCCATCGTGCATGATCCGCAACTACTCATACTGGACGAGCCGACGTCGCATCTCGATCCGGAGGAGCGCGAAGACTTGCTCAATCGCATTCGCGTCTTAGCCAAGGACTTTAACAAGGCAGTTATTCTTTGCACGCATATCTTGCGCGATGTACAGACGACGTGCGATGACGTTGTGATCCTGTACCGAGGCCAAGTCAAACTGCATCAGAGCATCGAGCAACTCAACAAGCCGTCCTCTCCGACCACTTTCGTTCACTACCATGGCAACGGCGAAGAATTCACGCGGCGGCTTTCTCAATCTGGCGTAGAAGTGGTCGAATCGTCGCCCGACGTCGTCCAGCTTTACGGAATTGATCAGGCATTGATCGACACGATTTGGCGAACCGCGGCCGAATTGGGAGTTGTCATTCAATCAGTTATGCCGGCGCGCAATTCGCTTGAGGAAGTTTTTATGAATACCGTTCGCGAGGAAGCCAATGCCAATTAACAACGTCGGCTACCGCGAGTGGAATGGCACAAAACGCGGCAGTTTCAGTCGCTTGAAGGCGATCGCCATAACCGGACTTCGGATTTCGTTCAAAAGCCAGTGGATTCGCCGCATGCTGTTTATCTCTTGGGCTCCGGTAATTTTTCTCGGCATAGGCTTTTTCATCTTTGAAAAGTTAATGGACGAACAAGCCATTCAGGTGATCCAAAAGATGACCGCCGAAGGACAGGCCAGTTCGTCGCAAGTCTCGCCCGAGGCGCGAAAGGCGGCTGGGGCGCGAAAGGCAGCCGAGCTTCAACGACGGAGGAACATGCGTCCACCGCGAGAAGTTCGCGAGATGCTCGGCTCGGTTCCCAAGTCCGACGTGATGCTGGAGTCAATTATGTCCGACGAGCCGGGCGTCGCGCGGCACACGACTTGGTGTTGGTTGCTCATGGCGTTCTTTCGAGTTTCTCAAGGCGCGTTGATGTTGATCATGATTGGCCTCATCGTTCCGCCGCTCATCTCGCGCGATTTGAGATCACGCGCTTATCTAATGTACTTCTCTCGTCCGATTGGTCGACTCGAATACGTGTTAGGAAAATTTGCCGTTCCGGCGACTTTGTTAGCCATGATCACGTTACTTCCTGGCATGGCCGTATATGTTTTCGGGGTCATGTTGTCACCTGGTTTTTCGGTCGTACTGGATACCTGGGATATTCCTTTTCGAATCGTCGCTGCATCAGCAGTCATCATCATTCCCACGTCGTTGTTGGCACTGGCATATTCATCGCTTACTTACGAAAGCCGTTTTGCCGCATTTGCATGGTTTGCAACCTGGGGTTTGGGACTTGGGGCTTCGACCGCCATGAGTCTCGCGCGATTGGATCCAGAAAAACTACACCGCAGCGGACCGCTTGCGGCAATGAATTCAGACTGGTCGTTTTTGTCGATATACAGCTCGATCGGAGTCGTTCAAGAATGGATATTCGGGCTCGAAACACGGGCCTCGGCGGTCCTTCCCGTCATGCTCGTTTTAGTGGCGATCACGCTACTTTCGGCGATCGTGCTTTTCCGTCGCGTCACCGCACCTATCAACGCATAATCCTCAATGATCGAGTTCATCAACGTAACGAAAATGTATAAGACCGTGCTGGGGGTCAATGATATTTCGTTGTCACTCAAGCCCGGTGCCTACGGCCTACTGGGTCCAAACGGTTCCGGGAAAACGACCTTGATCAATTTGTTGCTTGGGCAATTGAGTCCGACACTCGGCGAGGTTCGATTGTTTGGTCAAAATCCAGTTCGCCGCGACGATTTGTTACGGCGTGTTGGCTTGTGCCCGACGATGCATCCTGAACTCACTCGCGTTACGGCTTGGGAATGGGTCAAGTTTTTGATTCGACAACACGGGTTTTCCGCTGCCGATTCCAGCTTGCTGGCCGCTCGCGCTTTGGAGCGAGTCGGAATGACTGGCGCAATGCATCGGGCGATGAGTGGCTACTCGCTCGGCATGAGGCAGCGAACAAAGATGGCCCAAGCCATTGCTCACGATCCTGAGCTGCTCATTCTGGACGAGCCATTTAATGGCTTGGATCCCATCGCGCGACACGAAATGACCGAACTCATGCGCGAGACGGTTAAGGCCGGAAAAAGCTTAATCCTGGCAAGCCATATCTTGCACGAAGTTGAGGCGATTCAGCCGTCGTACCTGTTGCTGTCCAGCGGACGACTCTTGGCGTCCGGCTCGGCGCGCGAAGTCCGCGACATGCTTGCGGATTGCCCAAACACAATCGTCATTCGGTGCCCGCAACGTAAGGAACTCATGAATCATTTGATGGCGGTTCCTGAACTGGAGTCGATTCGCATGGGAGCGGATCAAGACACTGTCTACATAACGACCCGGTCGTCCGCGGCGGTGCTCAATCGTTTGCCAGAATTGAGCCAAAAATTCGGCCTACAAATTAGTGAACTCCGCGCGGCCGACAGTTCGCTTCACCAATTATTTTCAACGCTAATGCAGATTCACCGGGGCCAAAGCCGCTCGGCACGAGCGAACTAATCATGATCTCCATTCCAGAAATCTTTTCCGTGTGCGGTTTCGAGTTTAAGCGGTCATTAACGCTTGGACGTCTCTTGGCGTTTGCCGTTCTTTCTCTTTTTCCGCCCGCGATGATCCTGCTCATATCGCGCGTTGCACCGCCGACCAGTTTCAAATTTCTCATCATGTTTTTGACTTATGTCGTTTGCGTCCTGTCATTGCTTTTGTGGGCGACACCCAACGTTTACGCGGAGCTGGAAAGCCGAAATTGGCTGTTCGTCACGTCACGGCCGCGCGGTCGTGTTTC
>JANMEB010000104.1:0-20445 GCA_031376585.1 Planctomycetota bacterium
ATCAGTGTCGTGTTTGTCGATTGTCGGCTCTGTTTTGTCTACGTCCTTCTCGGGTTCGCCGTCAAAATCTTCCTCTGACGGAACTGATGGTTTTCTGCCGGTGAGTGCCTGACTTCCTGAAACCAAGTCTTGTTGTCGGCGCATTGCGTCGAGAATTTCCTGATGCGGTAAATGTGGTTTCAAATTCCTCGTCAGGTCCTGTTGCCAGCGAATTGCGTCGAGTATTTGCTGGTGCGGGAGCGTGGGCATCAAGTCCTTCGTCAGGGCCTGTTGACGGCGCAGTTCGTCGAGGACGTCCGGGTCCAGGAGATTGAGCTTTAAATCCTTCATCAGGTCTTGTTTCCGGCGCAGTTCGTCGAAGATGAATTGGTCCGGGAAGTTGGGCTTCAAGTCTTTCATCAAGTCCTGCTGCCGGCGCAGGTCGTCGAGAGCTTTACGGAAAAAAGCCACGTCCTCGAGTCGAACAGAGTCTCGTTCACGGCGCTGCGCCTCATCTCGTTCGTGCGATGTCTTTACAACCTCTCGTACTTGGGAAACAGTTGCCGGCGACACATTTTCGAATTTCTGTGAAGCGAACGCTATAAATAAATGGGGCAAGTATAAGTAGCATCTTTGACCTGAATAGTTCGCGAACTCGCGGAGAAGCTCTGGTCTTGGGCCTATGGATGATGAGCCAGCCCGTTCCCACCAATCGTCCGAGGAATCATTTGTTACGAGTATGACCGATTTCCGTTGAGATTTTGCAAATTCCAGTACCTCGGACCAAATGATTAGATCGCCAAACTTTTGCGGCGCAGGTTTATTATCATCTTCATAACCTGGCGGAATCTTGTTCGCGTATCGGTTTGCACCCTCGGCAATTATTTTCTCAAATTCAGTTTGAGCCAGTCCAGGGCCTATTCGTCCGTCGAAAATGTCCGCAATCTGAGATTGAATTTCGTCGTTTTTCAAAAGCGATCCAAGCTCGTTTTTGGAGGCTTCGAATTCGGCATTTATCTTGTCATGCGTTTGACCAAACTCGGCCATTAGCTCTGGAGAAACGAAAGGATGTTGATTTGTCGATTCCAATGATTGCTTAAGTGATTTAAGGATTCGCGTCGGTTCATCGTAGCGAGAATGTTGCTCAAGAATCTTCGAAACTCGCCTCGCAAAATACTCAATGGCAACATGACGAGGAAGCCAAACGCGGGTTTTGATGGAGTGCAATAATGTAAATAGTTCTGTTCGCGCTTCTTTCGAATACCCGTAAAAATTAAGCAAGAAATTGGTGTCGAAAACAAACGTCGCCCCGTTCCAGAGCTCGTCGAATTCCTGTTGACTCGGCTTGAATCGTTCAAAAAATTCAGCCCTCATTGATGCACCTGCATTTTGATGGACGGTGACTGGGTGACAAAACGGGTGACACTTGGTAAAATGCTTCTTGGAAAACTCTAAAAATGCAGTAGGCCGGGCAGGAGTCGAACCCGCGACCAAGGGATTATGAGTCCCCTGCTCTAACCACCTGAGCTACCGGCCCAAATCAACGCACTTTGTACACCGCAACTCGCTTGCGTTCAACTCGCATTTGCCGCCTTCTGGTACGATAGCGCGTTGCCAAGGCGGGGAAGACGGCGACCAAGATCAGTAATAGTTTCCGTTTACGAACGAATTGCGATGCACCGCAGCGCAAATTATTTAACTCAAGCCACGAACGACAACATATTCTGGCTTGAAAACTGATGTTCCATCGACGATTGAGGTCTGCGGTTATGCAGTTCGCGGATCTGGTTTTTCTTGAACACTACCGGTGTCCAGCGGCGCTCAATGGGTGGATAACTTATCCGAACAATTGGAGTTTGCTTTGACCGCGAACAAATTTCGTCAATTGCGGGTATTTACCACGATGACGTTACTTGGCTTTTTGTACAGCGCGGCATCGATAACGGCGATTAGCCAAACGACGGGCGCGAGGAAGAGTCCAATACCCGCACATATCGATATCAACGCTCCGAACCAAATCATCATGATGACGATGCCGGCACCGGCTCGGCCTTGCACTAGTTGTCCCAAGCCAGGCCAAAGGAAAATGTTCAACAACACCGGTACTGCGTTACTTTCGTTCTGTTGGACGACGACCGTCGTTTGAGAATGCCCGACGGGAGTGTATTTTCCAGGTTCCACAAGAGCGGGAAGTAACTGAGGGCGCTGCTCGATCGCTTCGGCCTTACGTGCGACAATCGCTCGCTGTTCGTTCTTTGTTTTCGCGGCCTCCAACTTTTGTTCTTGGGCGATTATTGCCAATTCCCGTTTGTGCTTTCGCCGCTCTTCTATCTCGATTGTCTTTCTCGCATCGGCGTCGAGTTTCGCTTGGTTAATCGCAACAGCCAACGCCGAAACCTTGTCCGCATTGATCCATTGATTTTTGGTTCGCGTAGGGCTGCGGATTGCCGTGTTTAGTGAAATCTTGCATTCTTTGGCAAGCTGTAGCAACTGATTATCGGTGAATGGTCCCTCGTCGACAACGGTTAACAATGTTGACTTTTGGTAAAACCACAAATGTTGCTCGGCCATGCTGTTCACTCTCGATAAACACCGTACGTCACGACTCTTCCGACCTCAGGCTATTCTCTGTCAATGACATCGCTAAGATTTGCTCCGCTACTATTTCACCTTCTTGTCAAGATACATTGTCCCCTGCTCTAACCACCTGAGCTACCGGCCCAAAACAACGCACTTTGTACACCGCAACTCGCGTACGTTCAACCTTACGAGAACTTCAAAGCAAATAGCAAAAAGGCAGCGCCGGGCGGAACTGAATGCAACGCGAATACGACGGGCGGATCAACAGGCGGCGCTAAACGCTGCTTAACGACCAGTGCGTCATCAATTTTTATATTTGGGTTAGCCGTTTTGGCGCTAGCCTCGGTTCCGTCACAAAAAACCGGGGCTAGCGCCCAAACGGCTAATTTTCCCAAAGCCAGTTCTGACTCTGGACTAGCGTATCGGTACATGATGGCCGATCGCCGCGGGCCGGTGGATTCAGATAAGCTGGCCGCCGATGCAAGTTACAGCGTCCCGGAATTTGTGTCTCGCGGTTTCTACAGCGATCAAGTTGACTATTTGCGGCGGGTGAAAGTCGTTTCCATGACCTTCACGAATTCATCGGCGCCTGCTGGCTTTTGATAACTTACTACCAAGCGAGAATCGTCGCCTTGGAAGGAGCGGATTTGTTTTCCGTCCACTAATTCACCGGTGCTGGGATCGATCTCTTTTCCAAAAAGCTCCAGGGATTTGGAGTCAACATCAAGTTTGCCTTCATAGTGGCTCATGAACCCGTTAACAGAATCGACCCAAGTCGCCACGAAGCAATTTTTCTTCGAATCAAATCCGTAAACGCCGTGGGAGTTGAAGGCTTGACCGCCGAACTCCCCTTCGAAATTCGAAACGATCCAGTTGTCTCCCAGCAACTCGTTGCTTTCGACCGCTTTGAACACGATTGGATCGCCGCCTTCGCCTTGCGGCCACATTTTCAGCTCGGCTTTCCATTTTCCGACATCATGTTTGACCCAAGCCGTGGCGTTGGCGTCTTGGGCCTGGGCCGACAGTCCCGCGAAAAGCAAACAGCAGCCCATCAAGATCGGGTACCAACCGATTCGTTGCATAACTTTTCCTTTAGCTACAGAATCGCAGTGATCAACGAAAAAACGGCCCGTGTCGGCCGTTGATGTTTTGTTTTCGTCGGATGATTCGTTGGCACTAGACCGTGAATGAGTTTCCGCAACCGCAAGTCTTTTTGGCGTTCGGGTTGCTGAAGTGGAAACCGCGCTGGTCGACGCCTTCATAGTAATCAAGCGTGGTGCCGTCGAGAAACAATTCGCTTTTTCGATCGACAACCACAGTTAACCCGTGTTGTTCGGACTTGGCGTCATTGGCTTCGTCGAAATTTTCATCGATTTGCAAGCTGTAGTTGAGGCCACTGCAACCGCCACTGACGACTGCAATTCGCAACATCGATAAAGGGGCAAAGTTCTGTTCTTGAATGGTCCGCTTAATTTCAGACGCGGCTTTCTCGGTCATCGTCAAAGACATTGCTTTCTCCACCAATACGAGGAATACAGCTTGTTCATCAAGCACTTATCGTCATTTTTAGCCAGAAGGCCGCGCAAAGCAACCGCAAATCGGGATATTTTGTCGGAACGGCTTTAGAAGTGGCCGCGCGAAGCAGCTTTAACGGACGATTACGAGCCTATTCGAGAACCAAATCACCCCTCACCCTGCCCACTTCCCAGAAATTGGGGTGAGGGAACAAATCTGAATTGTGGATTTGCACTAAGCTGAATTTTCGGTTTTCGCGGTTGCGGCAATCGACGACTTCATCAAATAATTGTCGACGTCGTTGGCAACAATCACTCCGTAATTGATCGTTCCCAGCCAACCCGACATGATGATGCCGCAACTGCCTGCGTGGTAAAGACCCTGGACTTGATCGGGCAAAGCTCGGCTGACCGCCAGCCCTTCGAACTTGGTGCCGAAACTCGCACCGCTAAGATGTTTGGTGTAGTGCTCGAAAGTCCGCGGCGTAGCTGCTTCTACGTGAACGATTCTCTCGCGGCAGTTGGGAACGTATTGCTCCAACGAATTCAGCGTCGTCTCGATCAAGTCCTGTTTGCTGGCTTGGTATTCCAATTCCGTTAGCCCAGCCCAGTCCGCGTAATTGGCGTTTGTGCTGGAGACGATAAGGTACCGTTGTTTTCCTTGGGGCCGAATATCCGGATAGTAAAATGAGAACGTGCGGCTGGTGACGTTGCGGCTCAGCAACAGTTCCGTCCGAAACAGCGGCGCGGTAGAGCAAAACAACAGGTCGCCCGTCGCATGGTCGATCGAATCGCCGTCGCGCAAGGCCATGTAGACTTGGGTGCTCGAGTTGTTCAGCCGAACAGCATTGGCTTCGTCGATAAAGTTTCGATCAAACTTCTCCGCCCCAGTAAGATTAAAGATCGTCGCACGCAGATTGGAGTTTGAGACTACGGCCCGCGTCTTAATCTCGCGGCCGTTAACGATGACGCCACAAACCTTGCCATGAACAACCTTAATTCGCTCGGCATCGCAGCGAATCCGGATGTCAACGTTATTGCGCCGCATCTCCGCTTCCATCGAATCGACAAGCCGATCGGTTCCGCCTTGGAAAGTGTAGACTCCCTTGGACATGAAATTGGAAAAAACAATTCCGTAGGTGATGGCCGGGTCTTCGAGCGTCGAGCCGTTGGCATAAGTGATTGGTTCCATCAGCAATCGGACGACGTCTTCACGCCCAGGAAAGAACCGCTCGAACAATTGCCCGGTCGTCACGCTTTGGTCGTCATAAAAGTTCATGCTCCGCGCAGTATCAAAGAACGATTGCACGCTCTGGGGTTCCAAGCCGAATTGTTGCGTGAGCATCCGAGTGAAGTCGATCCGGTCGAAACTTGTCGTTAGCGAAAACATCGGGTTGTCGAAACGAATGTTTTTAAGTTGCACGATCGAATCGGAAATTGATTCGTTCCAATACCGTCGGCAGCTTTTGACCATTCCAAATGGAAACCCGTGCAAGGAGATGTCGAAAATATGTCCGCCGGGCCGCTTGAACCAAGTCGCCATCCCGCCGAGCTTGTAATGCTGTTCGAGCAACAACACACTGCGACCTTCGCGCGCGAGAATATTCGCTGCTGTCAGGCCGCCCAAACCGCTACCGATAACGACCACGTCGTAAAAGTCTTTCGCACCGGCTAGAAAATCTTTGGGCATAACTTTCGATTCAACTCTTCGGAAGTCGAGACAAATTTTGGTGACGTACCGAGTCAAACACAACTTGCGGAATGCCCGGCGGACCCCTCACCCTACCCACTCCCCGGAGTACAAGGGAGAGGGAACAGCCACGCAATTCTCGCGTCGTTCCGAACCATTCAATAACCAAAGGAATCAGGGGGCTGATCCGCCGCGGCGGACTCGCCTCCTATTCACTAACGGAGGCAGTGCATGTTGGCCATGGAAATGCCGCTCATGATCGCGCCGATAATGCCGACGTAGCCTTGATCCGTGCCGCACAAGAATACATTTTTCAAGTGCGTTGTGCCATCAAGCTTCTTGTCGGGGGCACCGTAAATCGCGCCGTTGTCGTGAAAAGTAAATCGCTGAATCGTCTTGGGAGTGAACAGGTCCGAACCGACTACGCGATGCCGGAATTCGTTGACGAACCGCACGGATGATTCTATCGAACGATCGTACCAATGCCACTTGGCTCGCGTGTAATCGTCGCTATTCAGCGAGTTCCAGCGATCAAAGTCCGCGATCGAGGTGATTCGAATGAAGCCTTCGCTTAACTGGTTATCGTCCGCATAAAGATAGTTATTGGGTGAACAGATGACGCCCGTTCGGACATCGCAAAGCTCTTGTTCGGGCCGTCGCCAATCAAACTCACTGTGGTCATTGTAAAAGACAATCGTTTCGGAATTTCCGACCTGTTCCGGTTGGCAGTTCAACACCGAGATCGATTCAATGAACGACATCTGCCCTGCTTGGCGCGGATCGGGCTCAGTCAAATTGTCGCACAGGCGAATCGTTTCAACACAACCGGCGGAGGACAGGATTCGTTTGCCCACCAGCATTTTCCCGTCGTCCAGTTCAACCCCCACCGCGTGGGTGCCCTCGGTCACGATCCTCTTGACGCCGTGTCGCAATAGCAATTCGCCACCCAGCCCGCGATAGCGCCTAACGAGGTTCTTTAAAATCAGCCGCACACCTTTGAACGGTCTGGCAAAGCCTTCCAGAAAAATACTGCGGAACATGATGCTGAACTGGCCCCAATCCATGTCATGCTCGCGCGCGTTGCCGTACCACATCAATGGACATAACAGCATCTCGACGAGCAACGGTTCGCGGAAAATCTGCGACAATCGCTGGCGCGTCGATTGAACAAATAGGTCTTGATCCAAATCATCGTAATCGCCGATCTGAATCAACAATTGCTCGAAAGAGTCGACTTCGGCTGGAAACGCAGCGCGAATTTCACTGCGCAATAATTCGATATTGTTATTGAATCGGAGATTGACGCCTGGAAAAGCGATTCGTGATCCTCGTTGCGGCGCGAGGGCAAATTCTTCCCACTTGAATCGAAGTTGACGCAGGATCTTGGCCAGCGGACCGCGAGTGGCGCCTTTCTCCGTGAAGTTCGTTACGGCATGGAGACCCACGTCATAGTCGCGGCCGTTTAATCGATAGAACGAATTGAGACCGCCGATCGTATAATGCCGCTCGAGAATGCAGACTTTTTGATCGAAGTGGGCTAGGCGAATCCCGGCGGCCAAGCCCGACATTCCAGCACCAATAATGATCGTGTCGTACATACCGGGCAATTATACGCCCACGTTGATCATTTTCTGTGACAAGTACGAGACCGTCGAATTCATTGAGGCCAACTCTTTGTAATCCTCTTCGGGAATCGAAACGCGGTAGCGTTTTTTTAATTCCATGACGATATCCAGAAAGTCCATGCTGTCGAGTTCCATTTGTTCGCGGAACGGAACAGCATCATCCAAATTGGACAAGTCCGAATCTGGGGAAATGTCCGAAAGGATTTCGAGAATCACGTTGCGAATATCGACAGGTGTCATGAAACGCATGCTCCGATTCAACTAAATTCGTTTGATGATGACGACCGAGTTAATGCCAAGCATTCCGAACGAATTGTTCAAAATATAACGAACCTTGCCAATTTCACGAGGTTGATTTTGGACCAATCCGGTCAGTTGGCAGGCAGGGTCCAGATCATCGACATTAATTGTCGCATGACAAACACCGTCGTCAAAGGCCGGCAAATTGCCCGCTAATTCCAGTGCACCTGCCGCACCCATGCTGTGACCGATGAAACTTTTGCCGTTATTGAAAAATGTTTTTTCGCTCCGCCCGAAAACATTGCGAAGGGCTTCGCATTCGAGAACATCGCCGCTGGGTGTTCCGGTGGCGTGCGTACTGACGATATCGATTTGCTCTGCGGTTATTCCCGCGCGGCGCAACGCCATTTCCATGCACTCGGCTTGGCGCTGAGCATTGGGCAAAACAAAATCAGTCGCGTCCGTGTTCATTGCATAGCCGGCGATTTCGCCATAAATCTTCGCGCCGCGAACTTTGGCATCCGCCAAGCGTTCGAGAACGTAGAGGCAGCCCCCTTCAGCGACGACGATGCCGTTGCGATTCGTATCGAACGGACGCGATGCTTTCGTGGGGTCGACATGCGTGGCCAATGCGCCTTGGCTGGCAAAGCCGGCAAAGATGCCAAACGTATGAATGCTTTCGGAAACTCCGCCCGCGAGCGCGAAGTCGCATTCACCGAGCCGCAGCATTTGCAGTCCTTGAATCAGTCCGGCATTTCCCGCCGCACAAGCCGCACCGATCGTGTAGTGCGGCCCCGTAATTTTCATATTGAGAGCAATTTCACCGGCGGGGTTGTTGGCGACCGTTCGCGGGTTGTGATGATGCGACCAATATTGTGTGTCATAGTCGTAGCCGCGCAGTTCGTGGACTTCGTTTTCGGTTTCGACGTTTCCGTGTTCGGTGACTCCGATGTAGACGCCAACGCTGCTCGGATCGACGTTGGCCCAATCCAATCCGCTGTCGCGAACTGCTTCGTTGGCGCAATAAATTCCTACGCTGCCGGCACGGGTTCCGCGCCGCGCGTCTTTTCGCGACTGGTGTCGACCGACGTCAAAATGGCAAATGCCAGCCAACGTCTTGCCAAAGTAGCGAATCTCGTAGTCCGAGACGCCACTTCGGCCGGCCAAAAGGCTTTCGCGAAACTGGCCGTACGAATCGCCATTGGGCGACGTTAAACCGATGCCCGTAATGACAATGCGTTGTGTGTCTGGCAAATCAACGTCTGCGGACCTGATCATGGAGGGTGCGAATTCCTTGTACTTGGAGGCGCGACACAAATTAGATTGGTCGGCAAAACGGCCAGCGGCTTGAGCAGGGAGGCCCGGATATCATGTTGCGGTCGCAGAAGAATGGACGACCCTTTGAAGCTTCCTGGTTTGCTAAAAAATAATTGATTTGGGCTTAAATGGCAACTGGCAAAACCGATCCCTGACCTTGGCCAACGGCAACCAATACGCTTTTCAAGCCAAGTTAGTTTCGAACTTGCGAAGTCAAACCAAGATTTCTACGTAGCGATTTACGGGCGTCGCGGGACTTTATGGGGTAAAGAGATGTTTCTCTGTCGACATGAACTAGAGCGAGCGGCCCAAGCGTTCCATGCCCTCGGACGTAGAAATGCGGACGCGATAACCGAAATCCCGTTTGGCTCGTGAGATATCGAAATAATGCGACTTGGCCAACTGAGCGGCCAAGAACCGCGTCATTCGTGGCTCGGACGTTAGGCTCAACATTTCATGGCACAACTCCAGCGCCCACCCAATTCGCCAAGCCGCCGGAAACGAAATCGAACGGCTCACAGCAGCGATCCCGGCCAGTGCCAATATTTCATTAATCCATTGCCAGCAGTTTACCGGATCGTCCTGGCTAATGAAGTAGGCGCTTCCACAAACAGGTGACCCTGGCGCGAGCGCCTTCGCAGCTTGTAGATGAGCCCAAGCTGCGTTTTCGACATACACGTGATCGACCTGATTTGTGCCATCACCTACTTTTCGAAGTTGCTTGTCGCGAGCACGCTGAAGTATTCTCGGAATCAAGTGCCGATCGCGCGGCCCCCAAAGCAAATGCGGTCGCAAGGCACACGTCATCAAACTCGGCGGATCGTTCGACGACAATACATGCTGCTCCGCGATCGCTTTGGAGTGCGGGTAATGACAAAGCCATTTTCGCGCATAGGGCGCGGTCTCGTCGACGTTGATCTGATGATCGCCAGTAAACGTCACGCTCGGCGAACTGGAATAGACCAACCGCGGGACACGATGCCTCTGACAAGCGGCAACAACGTTGCGTGTGCCACCAGTATTCACCGAGTGAAACG
This sequence comes from Planctomycetota bacterium, assembly GCA_031376585.1. Lineage (GTDB taxonomy): Bacteria > Planctomycetota > Planctomycetia > Pirellulales > Pirellulaceae > JANMEB01. The sequence continues at coordinate 9,983 of JANMEB010000104.1, forward strand.
ATTTCCAGGGTCCCCAAATTCCAGAGATCGCGGCGGTGTGAAACACGACATCGACACCATCACAAGCTTGATCGACGGCAAACGAGTCGCGAATATCTCCGACGATGACTTCAACGCCACCGGCCATTGGTTGGTCCGCGCGACGAACCATGGCTCGAACTTGGTAGTCATGCTTTAGCAACAGATCGACCAGGTACGAACCCAGAAACCCGTTTGCGCCTGTCACTAATGCTTTCAAAATATCATCCTGCTTTTTTAGGTGCTGTGCGATTTAGTATTGTGTGCGCGATTTCGGTTCCTTGTTAAACCGGCCAGCTTCCGGGCGTTGAGGCCTCGCCACGCGGCCCGAAGCGGTCCGGTTAAACAAAAGACGCTCGGCGGTTTAGTTCGACCGACTACTCAAACTCTAACCACTTGCCGCCGATAAGCCGCTGATGCGAACGGAAATTGCTTTTGTACGACATGTGCGACGACTCGGCGATGAAAAACCCAAGATACAAATATTGAAGTTGGTTCTCGCGACAAAACTCGATCTGCCGCATTACCGAGTACGTTCCGGGACTCCAACGCGAAACTTCTGGATTGTAATAAGTGTAAACTGCCGACAAACTATTTTCACCTCGATCACAAATGGCCACTGCGCTGAGACGATCGTGGAAAAAGTAATCGATTTCGAAAGCCTCAAAACAACTTCGGCCCAGGCCCCAGGAATAACTTTCAAGATCAACCGGCGCATCGCGTTCCAGCCCGCGAACTCGGCGATGCAAGTTAAACAAATCGACGCGAGATTGATCGTTTACCAGCGGGCCGATCACCGATTTGAATTGTTGGTTTCCATGCCGCAACGCTCGGCGCTGGGACGAATTCGGTAGAAATTTGGCCACTTCAATGCGGATTGGCTGGCAAGCGTTGCAGGCAGGGCATTCCGTGGAATAGACAAACTCGCCCGACCGGCGCTGCCCAGCAGCGAATCGCCGATCGGCTTCCTGGCCCGTCATCGCTTGGCCGGGAACCGCCAACGGCATTTTCGCAATCTTGCCGGGAAGATAGGGACACGGTTCGGTGTCGTCGAATACGACGTAATCTTGAAAAGTTCGGTTTTTCAATCCTGGCCCCGCAACAATCGCGCGGTCGAAAAAGTAACCGACAATATTCTAGATCGCCATCAACTGCGAGAACAGAAAGCCGAAACGATTTTGAAGAATCTGGCGATCCAACACGGCTGACTAATTCTCGAAACTGTCGAATTCGCTGTGCCGTTCCGGTGCAAGGTTTTCGAATCGAGTGAAGTCTTTGAGCCAAGCGAGATTGATCGTACCGGTCGGGCCATTTCGCTGCTTGGCCACGATGAGCTGCGCTTGGCCTTCGACAGCGGCGCGTTCGTCGCCACGCAAAAAGTATTCCTCGCGGTGGACAAACATGACGACGTCAGCATCTTGTTCGATCGCGCCCGACTCGCGCAAGTGGCTCAAGCGGGGAGTATGATTACTCCCATCTTCCGCTTGGCGATTGAGTTGCGACAAGCACAAAACGGGAACCTTCAGTTCGCGCGAAAGGGTTTTAAGGCGACGCGCGATCTTGGCTACTTGCTCTTGGCGCGGATCCGACGCGTTGTCCGGCTGAATCAGTTGCAAATAATCGACGACGATTAGACCAAGCCCGCTTTGCTTGCGCTTAATGCGACGCGCGGCACCGGCGATCTCCGAGACGGTGCGATTCGGCGAGTCATCGATGTAAAGTTGGGCTGAACTGATCTCCGCAGCCTTTTGCGAAAGCCGCTTGCGATCGTCTTGCGAAAGTGTATTGTTGCGCAAGCGATGACCGTTGACTCGCGTGACTGAACATAACAACCGCTCGATCAACTCAATCGCCGCCATTTCTAAGCTGACGAACAAGACCGGCTTTCGCTCGTTGAAGACCACGTGTTCAGCAATGTTCATCGCCAGCGCCGTTTTGCCCATACTGGGGCGCGCGGCCAATACGACAAACTCCGATGCATGTAGCCCGCCCGTCAATTTGTCGAGGTCCGCAAAACCAGTTTCGACCGTTCCGAGCGCTTGCTCGCCGCGCATTCGGGCGTCCATCCGATCGATGGCTAGATGCAACACCGATTCCAAGGTGGCGATTTCCGTCGTCGATCGAGCATCGGTGATTGCGAATATTTTTTCCTCAGCCCAACTGAGCGCCCGTTCTGGCTCATCTTGCGACTCGTATGCCGCGTGAAGAATTTCCGTACAAGCCGTAATGAGGCTACGGTAGGTCGATTTTTCGCGTACGATTCCGGCGTAGAAATTGGCGTGTGCTGCGTTGGGAACTGCACTGAAGACGTGGGCCAAGTACGCCGCACCGCCGACTTGCTCGTATTGACCTTTGGTGACGAGGCCCTCGCGGAGCAACGTCACGTCGATCTTGCGACTTTCGTTGTGCATCTTGACCAGATGCTCAAAGATGATTCGATTCGCTGGATCGTGAAAATCTTCAGCCCGCACAATCGCGACGACGTCGTCACATACGTCGGGCAGTAGGACCATGCTGCCGAGCAAACTGATTTCGGCCTCGGAATTGAACGGGACTTGCCGCTGGAGAATCTCCGAAAGGTCTTGCGGTTTGCTATGTCGACGCGGTTTTCCGACTGTTGATGACATACTCGCTCCGTCTTTCCGCATCGTGCGTCAACATTCGAAACATCTAATTCCACAGGCACGGCGAAATTTTCCGAGCTATGTGGATGGCCAACAGATCGAATCAATTCAACAACTATTTTTTGGCAGGCACATCGACGGTGACGGTTGGCACGACCCAAACCTTTAGGTCGGCTTCGATGTCGCGGTGCAAATGAATTTTGACCGTGTAGAGCCCCAATTCTTTGAGTACGCCTTCGAGGCGAATTTGATCGGCGGTCACGTTCAAGTTGGCCTGTTTGAGCGAAGCGACGATTTCATTGGCTCCGACGCTGCCGTAGAGATGACCTTCGTCGTTGGCGTTAGCCTCGATCGTAACACTTTGTTTTTCGATTAGCTTGGCTAAGTCCTGCAAATCCTTCAGCCGAGCGTGTTCGATCGCTTGCAATTTCGCTTTGTGCTTGTCAACCATCCGTTTGTGGTGCGGGCTGGCGATCGTGGCGAGTCCCTGCGGTAATAAATAGTTATTCGCAAACCCAGGTTTGACTTCGACGACATCCCCTTGCGAACCGAGATGATCGACGGTCTGAATTAGCAGCAGTTCAATTCCGCCACCGGCTCCTTTGGGCAAACGTTTGAAAGCATTTTTCTTCTTGCGAGTTTTGGTCGTCATAGTTCCGATTTTCCGTTGCTTAAGGTACCTGTTTTGCGGCGAAAGTTGTTGGCCTAAAACGAAGCGGCTAAGATGTTTTCATCGCTTCCGTCAAGGAACGATCTAAAACGGGATTTCATCCTGTGGTGCGGTTTCGAAATTGTCTCCCGAAGAAGCGACGGCTTCTTCTGCGGCTGCATCGTTATTCCGCTTGGACCCACCGCCGCCGCCCTTGCTGCCTAACATTTGCATGCGATCGGCGACCACGTGAAGCTTGTGTCGTTTTTGGCCGTCCTGTTCCCATGTATCTAGCTTGAGCCGGCCTTCGATCAAGACTTGACTGCCCTTGGACAAGTATTCACCAGCGATTTCTGCGGTGCGGCCCCACAAGGTCACGTCAACGAAAGTAGTTTCATCGACCCATTCTTCGCCACGTTTGACCCGATCATTGACGGCCAAACCCAAATCGGTGACAGGGGTACCTGTTTTCGTAAAACGAACGTCGACATCGCGCGTCAAATTACCAACCAAAATCACTCGGTTATAACTGGCCATATCGCACCTACAGAGAAATTGAAATTGACAATGGATTGTTTCGCAAACGTCAATCTGGTTTGTTCATATTAATGTTGGGATCGGGGTTGAAAATCAAGGATCGGTCCCGACACAATCGATGCGGCATCAGTCGCAGCATCGCTTTTCACAATTTATGTTTTTACCACTTCAGGATCGTCGACTTCGGCCAATGTCGTTTCGCTATTGCTTGAAACCATTCCATCGGGAACTGGCAATGCTCTTTCACGTTCGCCTTTGGCGGCAGAAACCATCGCGTCAACCAAACGAGGCTCGAGGCGAATCGTCAGAAATCGCAGCACTTGATCGGCAAGTTGACAAGCCCGATTGAACTTAGGCATGTCGGCTGCTTCTAAATCAAAATAGACCAGCCAATAGACGCCTTTGCGATGTCCCTTGATTGGGTAGGCCAAGCGTTGCTCATTCCACAATCGACTTGCCAGGATTTTTCCCCCGGACGATTCGATAAGCGTCAGGACTTTTTGAGCTGAACCCCCGGGATCGCGGGCGTAGCTATTCGAATCGAGCAAAAACATGCATTCGTAACAAGCGCGGGCCAAGGTCATTCTCCGTTGAGTTCTGGGTGTCTGGTACTGTTTGTGTTCTGGTTAAGTGTCGTTCGTTTTAGCATTTTTCGGTTCCGCCGGATCGCGATTGAATCGACTCATCGCGGCCGCGATACCTTCATTCAACCAAACGCGGACGGCATCTGTCGCGCGAGCAACACACGCCATCATTTGCGGGCGCTCGTTTTCGTCGAATCGGGACAAGACAAAATTTGCCGGATCCCAATCCGCGCGAAGCGGACCGATGCCGATTCTCAAGCGCGGGACGCTGTGCGTACCCATGCGCTGGAGAATATCCTCCAAACCATTTTGCCCGCCGGGCGAACCGTCCGGCCGAAGCCGCAATTTCGCCAAAGGCAAATTAAAATCGTCACAAACGACCAATAGTTCGCTGGGAACGACCTTATAAAAATCGACGATCTGCCGCACACATCGACCGCTTTCGTTCATAAACGTCAGCGGATAAACAAAATATGCGGGTTGACCGTCAACAATGGTTTCGATTATCTCGCCGTCGAATTTCGCTTTGGGGCGACAACCAACGGCATACCGTCGCGCCAATTCGGTCAGTACTTCGAACCCGATGTTGTGGCGAGTGCCCTCATAGCGCCGCCCCGGATTCCCAAGACCGACAATTACTTTCATATCGGGAGCAAACGCCACCAGTCTGGTTCACTTTCAATTCGGATTTTGCAACCTCTTACCCCAACCCTCTCCCCAAAACGGAAGAGGAATGATTGCCATACCGGTCCCAAGTGACGCCCAATGACTAGGACTTTTCTTCTTGCTCACCCTCCTCGCCTTCTTTACGACCGATGACTTCCGGTTCGGCCGCCAAATCAGTCGAAGCAACTTCTTCGGTCGTGATCGGGATCGCGCATTCAACGATGACTTCTTCTGGTGACGACAGCAGTGAGACACCCACGGGCAAAAGGATATCGCACGCCTTGAGCGAATGCCCAACTTCTAAATTATTGACTCGCAGTTCAAGTCGATCCGGCATGACATTCACGGCGCCGCGAACTCGAACATTGTGTGTATATTGACTGATGACTCCGCCCCCCGTAATCCCGACCGCTTGCCCGCGCAAATCGACTGGCAAGTCCAAATCGACGGTTTCGGTAAGATCGACTCGCGTTAAGTCCAAATGTACAACTTCAGTTCCAATTTGATCCCATTGGACTTCGGAAACCAACGCATGTTCGGTAACGGCCCCTTTGAGTTCGACAAAGTGCGTGCCGCGACGCACGACTGCATTCACGTCGCGAGTGTCGACCGAGAGCATAATGTTGGCTTCGCCGTGTCCGTACAAAATAGCCGGAATCTTACCTGTCAGGCGAAGTCGCTTAACGCGACGCTTGCCCTGGATCGTACGAACAATCACATTCAAAATATCAGCCACGCAATCGACCCCAAAAAATATTCACGATCGCGGCTAGTTTTGCCACGCGATCGCGGAAAATGTCAAATATACAGCGAAACGCGATACCTGAGGCGTCGCGTGACCCGAGAACGGCGTTATTTTGCCACAAATATACTTGATTACAAGCCCAAACTGACTTGTCGTGCCGGATTTCAGGGATTAGCTTTTCAAAACGCTCATTCGAACTTTTCCCTAGTTTTATAGTTCGAATTCAATGCCGAATTTTCATTTAACCAAGGTCACAGAATGACACCCAGCGGAAAGCCACGTCGCAAAACACTCGAATACGTCGAACCGATCGGGCTGCGTGTGTTAGTACGCAAAGATGAGCCGAAACGCCAGACCAAAGGTGGGATCGCCTTGCCGGACGCCGCTGAAATTCCAACCATTACGGGGCGGATTGTCACTATTTCAGCCGCAGTCGAAAACGATGAAGACGTGCCGCTTCGCCAATATGACAAAGTTCTTTTTCATCCAAAGAACGCGATTCCGGTCGATTTCGAGTCCGACAATCAGCTTTTTGTCGTTCCGGTCGAAGATATCGTGGCCGTGTTTCGACGCGAGGCAAAAGAAGAGTGAATGGAAAGAAAACTGTCGGGCGGGTTACTCGGAAAAAATTTCACTGATCGACTGGTGATAGTGAATTCGCTTGATCGCTTCGCCTAACAACGACGCCACTGACAATATTCGAATCTGGGGAAAACTTTTTTCCTTGGGAAGTGGAATCGTGTCGGTCACCACGATACTGTCGATCGGACTTGATTTTAGTCTCTCGATGGCTTGGCCTGAAAACACTCCGTGAGTCGCGGCGACGTGGACTTCGCGAGCTCCAAGTGCTTTGATCAGTTTGGCCGCCCCGCAGATCGAGCCTGCGGTGCTGATCATGTCGTCGAACATCAAGCAAACTTTTCCGGCAACAGGTCCACCAATCAAATTTTCTTGTGCGGTGGTCGTAGCGCTTTGACGGCGTTTATCGATGATCGCAAGCGTTCCACCCAACCGTTTGCAGTGGCCGACCGCGCGCTTGATGCTTCCTTCGTCCGGACTGACGATAACCAAATCTTCTTGCGGAATGTTCATCGCGCGAAAGTGTGTGTTGAGAACGCGACCCGCGTACAAGTGATCGACTGGCACGTCAAAAAAACCTTGAATCTGGGCCGCATGCAAGTCCATCGTCAACACGCGATCGGCTCCCGCCCGCGTGATCATATTGGCGACCAGCTTTGCCGTGATCGGCACACGCCCCTCGTCCTTGCGATCTTGGCGAGAATAGCCAAAGTAGCGGATCACCGCCGTCACTTTCTCGGCACTAGCGCGTTTGCAAGTGTCGATCATGATCAACAGTTCCATCAAGTTGTCGTTGACTGGCGGACATGTCGGTTGAACCAAAAAAACGTCGCGGCCGCGGACGTCTTCAATTTTGCAATGGAATTCGCCGTCGGGAAAAGTCACCAGATTACAATCGCCCAACTCCAGTCCCAAGAACCGACAGATGCTTGCGCTCAGTTCGGGATTGGCACGACCGCCGAAAACTTTCAACTCACGCATCCGCCGATTGCCTCCGCTTGATTTCCTGTTCTACCAATCCCAAATCTTCTACCGTGTTAACGCTCAATGCCTCGCAAGGCTTAAGCACGGCACGAGCACGCACGTCCCAACCGCGAGATAACATGATTCCGGGAACGTCCGTGATGTAATACTCGCCTTGCCGATTGCCGTTCGTCAGCCGATCCAAACACTCGATGAGCCGCTGGCAATCAAACACGTATGTAGACATGTTAACTTCGTGAATGAGGCGCTGCTCGTCAGTAGCGTCTTTTTCCTCGACAATTCCCGCGAATTTGCCATTTTTATCCCGCACAATCCGACCAAGTCCCGCCGGATGCTGGTGAACCAAAGTCCCCATCACGCAGGCGGCTCCGGATTCGTTGAACTCGTCTAGCAACTCTCGTAGTGAATCTACCTGAAGCATCGGCGAATCACCGGTTACAACAACCACCGGCCCGCGAAAATCTTGGATCGCATCGCGGCACATCATCACCGCATGGCCCGTTCCGCGTTGCTCCGTTTGCAGCGCAAACTCGACGCCGACAACATGCCTGACCGCTTGGCGAACGTCGTCGGCGCGGTAACCGACGACCGCGATCGTTCGCCGCACGCCTGCCGCGCCCAAGGCATCCAGCACATATTCAATTAGCGTTCGTCCGCAAACCCGCGCGAGAACTTTGGGCAGATCGCTTTTCATGCGAGTGCCTTTTCCCGCAGCCAACACAATTGCAATCGGTTCAGTCATTGCACTTCAAGAAAAAGACTTTCGCGGCTTCAAGTTTCGGACAAACCTACCCACCCCAACCCTCTCCCAAAAAGGTAGAGCGAACCAAAGCGCCTTCGTCGAACCAAAATCCCTCAACTTGGCCCTCGCAGCGAAGTGTCGCGAGTAAACGAAATTCTTTAAAACATATTCCACAAGGCTTGATTGTAGATCTCGTGGTGATATTGGACCTCCTGAATTTTCACAAACGTACCGAGAAGTTTAGGGCAACGATCCGCGCTGGCTTGCTTAAGTTCAGCAAAGCGGCCTTTGACGTCAGCACCCATTAGCTTGGAAGTCCATTCAGCAGTTCGGAAATAGTTGATCGCATCGTAGACATTGTCCGGCAAATAACGCTTCGCCCGTCGCAGTTCTTTGTCCGCGCTGATCGAACCTTCGATACCGGTCTGGAACAGTGAAAGCATCACTAAATACGGATTGGCATCAGGTCCCACCGAGCGAACCTCCACGCGCGAACTCTTTTCATTGCCGATCGGAATTCGGACCATGGAGCCGCGATCGACGGGAGACGCAATAATCTGATTCGGTGCCTCGAAATGTGGATCAAGCCGACGATAAGCGTTCACGCTACTGTTCAATATCAAGCATAAGTCATTAGCGTGGGTGAGAATGCGATCGACAAATTGCCAAGCCATTGGGCTCAACTTTTCCTCGCCTTGCGCATCGTAAAACAGGTTTTGGCCCGCTTTGCTGATCGATATATTGGTGTGCATACCGTTTCCATTGACGCCGACGACCGGCTTGGGCAAAAAGCACGCAGTCATTCCGAGCTTGCCGGCGACTTGGCGGCAAATCAGTTTGTAAAGCTGAATCGTATCGGCCGCGATTACTGCCTCGCTGTAGGTGTAGTTGATTTCGAATTGTGACGGCGCGACTTCCGGATGGTCCTTTTCATTTTCGAAGCCCATCGAACGCTGGACCTCAGCCGAAGTATCAATGAACATCCGAAGCGGATCTCCGGGAAGGGAATGATAATAGCCACCCGAGTTCACAAAATTGAATTTACCCGTCTTATGAAATTCGCGCTCAGCATTACTCCCTTCGAACAAGAATCCTTCGATCTCGTTGGCGGCATTCAAAGTGTAGCCGTGTTCGTCATGCTGCTTCTTGGCGTAGGCCTTCAAGATGCCGCGCATATCAGCCGCGTACGGAGTCCCGTCTTTGTCGATGACTTCACCGAACACGAGAACTTTGCCCGGGCCAAAAATATCCGATGGTGCCCAATAGAAAGCGGGCCAATCAATGGCCAATCGCAAATCGGATTCTCGTTGCGCCGTAAATCCCCGAATGGACGAACCATCGAAAGTAAGGTTATCCGCGCTCTTGATCAGAAATTTCTTGTCGTAATCAAGCATGTGCAGGCGGCCTTCCAGATCGGAAAACAAAACCGTGACGGCTTTGATTCGCTTCTCCGACGATAAGTACTTGATCCGCTCGTCGCGGATTTTTTCCGGCGAGACGCGATCGGTCCGCTGTTTCTTGGCGGCGAGATTTAGATCCTCCAACTCGGAATACGACAATTCGAGAAAGTCACGCAACGAACTCATGGCCGACACCCCAATCCTGGCAAAAAGATTCCCTGATGACTTCTTGGCAAGCGCGAACACCGCGCATCGCTGCCGGGCAAAAAAACACAGTACCAGCTTGGCCCGTGACTTCCGAAGTTTCATCCGGCCAAGATTCTACGATTTGAGGCTTTTCGCTGACAACGGGGTGCAAAAAAATCTCTGCAACACGAGTTCCGTTGCCGCTCGATTCATCGGACAATGTCCCTTGGTGCCTATGGATTTCGCAATCAACCCAGGGGATATCTAGCATGTTTTACCCGATTTCGCGAAGGTGTTTTGCCGCCACTGCCGGCGGCTTGCTTTTGGCAACAATGAATTCCCCGCGCGAACAGGAGACTGCACAAGGAGCGAACCAGGAACCGGCCGCTGCAAGCCGCGGACCCACCGAGCTGCCGTTTGAACGCGATTATCCGGCCCCAGAGTTCAAGCCTTCCTGGAAAAATCAGCAGCTCAGTCGGCAGATGGTCTCGGATTTTGTCATTCTCGCGCATTCGGATTTGGACATGACCAAGAACCTGCTCGACAAGCAACCCGCGTTGCTTCATGGAACAATGGATTGGGGTGCAGGTGACTGGGAGTCGGGTTTGAACGGCGCATCCCACATGGGCCGACACGACATCGTCGAGTTTCTATTGGAACGCGGTGCCCGCATCGACCTATTTTGTGCCGCGATGATGGGCCAATTAGAAGCAGTCAAATCGTTTTTGACGCTGGAGCCAAAATTAATC
>JANMEB010000190.1:0-5589 GCA_031376585.1 Planctomycetota bacterium
CGTGGGAGGGCTACCGCACGAAGTCGTCGTGATGAACGCACTGACCAGCAACTTGCATTTCATGTTGGCGACATTTTACCGGCCGACGCCGACACGACACAAGCTTTTGATCGAGTCGCGAGCTTTTCCGTCGGACCATTATGCAGTCGAATCGCAAATTCGTTGGCACGGTCTTGATCCAAGCAAGTCGCTGATTACTTTTGCGCCACGAACGGGCGAAGTCCTGTTGAGTGACGACGATCTTTGCGAACGCATTTCTCGCGACGGAAAAGAGATCGCCGTTTTGTTGCTTCCTGGCGTGCAGTATTACACCGGTCAAGTTCTGGACATTGCGCGAATCACTCGCGAAGCTCATCGGCACGGAATCATCGTCGGTTTTGATCTTGCCCATGCGGCGGGCAATGTCGAATTGCGGCTTCACGAATGGAATGTCGATTTCGCGGTTTGGTGTTGCTATAAGTATCTCAACTCAGGCCCCGGAGCGGTCGGCGGATGCTACCTACATGAACAACATTCGCGCAATACTGCCCTGCCCCGCTTGGCGGGTTGGTGGGGGCATGACAAAACCACGCGGTTCGAAATGCCTAGCGAGTTCGCACCCATTCCTACCGCCGAAGGCTGGCAAGTCAGCAATCCACCGATATTTTCGATGGCTGCGATTCGCGGGGCCCTGGCGGTGTTCGACGAAGCCGGCGGAATGAGCGTACTCCGAAAAAAATCCGAGCGATTGACGGACTACTTGATTCAATTGCTTGATCACGAATTGGCAAATCGAATCGAAATTATCACTCCGCGCGAAAAGTCCCAAAGAGGTTGTCAGCTTTCGCTGAGGACAAAAACGACGCGTGGCGCCCGTTGGCTTTGCGATCAGCTCGCAACGAGAGGCGTGACAACCGACTATCGGCAGCCGGATGTGCTTCGAGCCGCTCCGGTGCCGCTTTACAATTCGTTCCTCGATATCTGGCAGTTTGTGAAGCATCTGCGCGAGAGCTTGGGAGCCGAAGCATGACCAAACCCAAGCATGTCATTGTGATCGGTGCGGGATTAGTCGGCGCTTTGTTGGCGACCATGCTCACCAAACGCGGATATCGCGTGACGTTATTCGAGAAGCGGCCTGACATGCGCAAAGTCAAAGTAGTCGCTGGAAAGTCCATCAATCTAGCGTTGGCTGAGCGCGGCATCCACGGACTTCGTATGGCGGGACTATTTGACGAAGTTGAACCGCTATTAATTCCGATGCGCGGGCGCATGTTGCACGAGTTGAATGGAGCCACCGATTTTTCACCCTACGGACAGCGACCGGGCGAAGTGATCTACTCGGTTTCCCGAGGTCAGCTTAACCAAATCATGCTCGATGCTGTCGAACAAGTCTCGGATTCTACTCTCGTATTTAACCATGAAGTCCGCTCGGTCGATTTCGATGCGCGGACTGTGACGATGCTTGACACCGTCAATAACATTGAACAGAACGTCGATTTTGAGTTTTTGGTTGGTGCGGATGGATCTGGGTCGGCTGTTCGACAATGCATCATCCGGAAAGTCGGCGGCGAAGATCGCACCGAGTTCCTCGACCACGATTACAAAGAACTGAACATTCCAGCGGGAGCTAACGGTGAGTTCCAACTTAAGCGCGAGGCATTACACATTTGGCCGCGCGGCGGGTTCATGCTGATCGCCCTCCCCAACCTTGACGGCAGTTTTACCGTGACGTTGTTCTTGCCGCGACAAGGCGAGAACAGTTTTGAACAATTGCGATCGTCCGACGACGTACACGCGTTCTTTAAAGGCAATTTCCCTGACGCCCAAGCATTAATCCCGGGGTTGGTTGACGAATTCTTTTCCAACCCAACGGGCCAAATGGGAACCGTACGCTGCTGGCCGTGGATTTTCCGCGACGCAGCTATGTTGATCGGCGACGCGGCGCATGGCATCGTTCCGTTTCACGGACAAGGGATGAATTGCGGGTTCGAAGATTGCAGTCAGTGGTGCAAATTGCTCGATCAGCATCACGACGATTGGGGAGCGGCGATGCACGAGTTTCAAACGATTCGCAAACCCAACGCCGATGCGATTGCCACGATGGCGTTGGAAAACTACGTCGTAATGCGTGACAGCGTCCGCGATCCGAATTATCAACTCAAGAAAGAGATTGGATTTAAACTCGAGCGAATGTTTCCGCAGCAGTTTATTCCGCGCTACTCGATGGTGATGTTCCACCGAATTCCGTACCAAATCGTTTTGGAGCGCGGGCTAGTCCAAGAAAAAATCTTGGACGAACTGATTCGGGGGATCGATCACGTAAACGACTTGGACAAAATGCGTGCCGCCGCCGCAATCGCAGCCAAGCTCCCGCCACTGCCATGACTGCGCCGTGGCATTTCCTCGTTTACCCGGAGCCAACGGCGACGGAGTTGTCGAAGGCTGCACTATCAATACGCGCCGTCGCCGTTGGCTCCGGGTTAAACGATTTGTCGATGAATCGAGAGCATCATTGATTAGCCGATCTTAGCTCGTCAGTTTGACGGTTCGCAGATAAGGTTTGTGGGTCGTGAAGCCTTGCGGGTATTTCTTTCGCGCGTCGTCATCGGAAACGGTCGTTGGAATGATGACGTCTTGGCCAGGTTGCCAATTGACGGGCGTGGCCACCGTTTGTTTGGCCGTGAGTTGCAGCGAATCCAACAAGCGAAGGACTTCGTCGAAGTTGCGCCCAGTGCTCATCGGGTAGACGAGTATGGCTTTTATTTTCTTGTCTGGACCGACGAGGAACACGGATCGGACGGTGGCGTTGTCGGCAGCAGTGCGGCTGCCGGCGCTGGCCGCATTGGGATGGATCATGTCGTAAAGCTTGGCGATAGTCATGTCGGCGTCTCCGATCATGGGGTAAGTCACCGCAGTCCCTTGCGTTTCTTCGATGTCCTTTTTCCATTTTTCATGATCGGAAACTGGATCGACGCTCAAGCCAATGATTTGGGTATTTCGCTTTTCGAATTCCGGTTTGAGCCGGGCCATGTACCCGAGTTCGGTCGTGCAAACTGGCGTAAAGTCCTTGGGATGGGAGAACAAAATCGCCCAGCCGTCACCGACCCACTGATGAAATTGAATGCGGCCTTGCGTTGTGTCGGCTGTAAAATCGGGAGCGATATCACCGATACGAATAGTCATGGAGGTCTCCTTAATTTGATTTAAACGAGGAATCGATGTCGCCGAATTGAAAGCCCATTTCGCGGCGAAGTGATACGGGGAGTTCGGGGAGGGCCGACCGCCGAATGAGGAACGTCGACAAATGGTACAAGTCGATGAACACGCGATTGTGTTCGGTGGTCTGGCTCAAATAATCGCGGCCGGATGAGCCACCCGTTCCTATCTTGGTGCCCAACATTCGCTGCACCATAATCACATGACGAGCACGCCAGCGGGTCAACATCTCGTCGATTTCGACCAGCAACGTGAGATATTGAAACGGCAAAAACAAAATCGGCTCACCGCGATACTGATAGATGAAGATCGCGGCCAAGAAGGCTTGTTGACCCATGCGAATTTGGCCGGACGTTTGGAGACGGCGATATTCGTTCTCGTCAAGCAACGCCGCAAACGAAGCCCGCGTTGCGGCGACGGCTTTGAGTTGAAATTCACGTTCGCGCTCACTGATTGCAGAGTTTCGCCGCACGATCGATTCGTCGGAATCCAACATTTCGGCAACCGCATCGCGGTACTTTTGCCAGAAATCGAAACCGGAGAATTTTAGGAACGGCATTCGCGCGAGCCAGCGCTCGGTCAGTTCGAATAAGCTGGGACTACTTTCCGCGCTAACTAGCAGGGCTTGGTCGTCGGCGGACAGTCGCGAGGCGATGAATTCTTGGTCGGCCCGCAGGCGCTGCTCGCGTTTGAGTCCCAAGCTGGCCTCGATTTGCTTGAACTGGACGCTTTGAAAGCCCGACGCGGGAATCAGCAAGTCGCGAAATTCAAGGAAGTCCATCGGCGTCATCGTCTCGATCACGTCGATTTGCTGGACGAGCGTCTGCTGGATCGTGTGAATTCGATCGAGCCGTCCAATGACCGCTCCCATTTGCTTTTCGTCAATTCGGTCCGTGTCGAAGATTTGGATCACCGAGTCAAGTTCAAACAAGATTAGTTTAAACCACAACTCATAAGTCTGGTGGACGATGATAAAAAGTAGTTCGTCATGCGCCGGTTTGCCGACCTCGTCGCTGACCAGTCGCTGAGCGCCGAGGATCTTGTCGAGTTGCAAATACTCGGAGTAATAGACATCGCCACTGCCGCGAGACATTTCGGTTGCCTTCCAAAATTACGGTTGTATTTTACGCCGTTGATCCTGGCATGGCGACTTTGCACTCAGGAACGCTGTTCCAGTCAAGCTTGTCTGGGCCGAGCTTAAGGTTGGATTTGAGAAATTCGTCCCAAGTAATTTTTTGACCCGTGTAGCAGGCTTCGCGACCCATAATCGCGACTAGAGTTGTCTTGCACATGTAATCCCCGTTGTTGATTGGCTTTCCCTGGCGAATCGCGCGGAAAAGTTCTTGATGCTCGGAATCATACATGTCGGGCATTTCTTTCGTTTTCGTAAACGTCCAAGCCGAGCCTTTGGTGAGCTGAATCGTGTTGCGTAGGACTTGGGCGATGCCGGTTGTCCCGACGATGTAATCTTCGGTATCGTTCATGCAGCCTGCGATTTGACGAGCTTGGGAAAACATCTTGACGCCGTTGGCCCATTCGTAAACGCACGCGAAATGGTCGTAGATGTTACCCCACTGCTCTTCCACACGGACTTGCCGACCGCCGCTGCCATAACAACTCACCGGGGGTTCGTCGTTCATCAGCCACATTCCTTTGTCGAGGCTATGTATGTGTTGTTCGGCGATCAAATCGCCAGACAGCCAAGTGAAATAAAGCCAATTGCGAACTTGATATTCCAGAGGCGACCACTTGGGGTTGTTTCCGCGATGCCAAAGCGTGCCGGTCAAATAATTTTCTTGGATCGCACGAATCTCGCCGATCGCGCCGTCTTTGATTCGCTCCATGACCGCGCGGACTGCGTGATCGTAGCGCCAGCAAAGTCCAGAGACGACGTTGAGGCCGCTCTTTTCTGCTTGGCGACAAGCTTCCCAAACGCGCATCGACCCGGCGACGTCCGTCGCGATGGGCTTTTCACAAAAAATGTGCTTCTTGGCTTGGACTGCCGCCTCCATGTGGTCAGGTCGGAAGTACGGAGTCGAGCAAAGAAGTACCACATCCACGTCGCTGGCCATTAGCTGTTTGTAACCATCCAAGCCGCTAAAGCAGTGGTCCTTGTCGACCGCGCATTTGTCCTTCAATTCTGTTTGCAAAGCTTTCAACGACGATTGAATGCGATCGTCGAATGCATCGCACAAGGCAGTGATTTTCACATTCGGATCGGCGTTGGCCGCGTTGACGGCTGCACCCGTTCCGCGACCGCCGCAGCCGATCAAGCCGACTTTGAGCGTATCATCTACCGAGTGATGATAGGCATACGCTGGTCGAGTCGCCGCAGCGATCGCGCCACCAGTGAGCGCTGCCGAGGCCTTGAGGAAATTGCGTCGGTCGGAAGAT
>JANMEB010000193.1:0-6572 GCA_031376585.1 Planctomycetota bacterium
GGACCAGTTCGAATGTAAGTGCGGCCTTTGAAGCGCACAGGTGGCGCGTCGGCCGGCAGCACGGTGATGACGGCCACTTCAACGCCTCGAAGGACTCGCTTTTCCACAGTCATACTCGGGATCGGCTGGATGTTCCCGTCACTGCGGATGCTTGCAAGGGTGAGCAGCAAGTCGTCCGTGATGGGCAGATTTGTAGGCGTACCGTCATCTCGCACGCCGATGAACGCCACGCCCTGTCGGCCATGCCCCGGAAGGTCATTGGCAAACGCACAGACCGCCTGGCGCACCTTCTCAGGAGCATCACCGTTGAAGGTCGCCGTGTGGCTGCGCCGCAGCGCCCGGAAACCGGGCGGTTAAACGGGGAAAAGATGTTTGCGGATAGTCTTGAGCCGTGCGGTCCTTGTTTAACCGGGCCGCTTCGGACCGCTGTTGTACCTCCGTTCAAGTTCGCCGGCCGGAGATGTCGCAGCGCCCGGAAGCCGTGCGGTTAAACGCAAGAGCGCAAAAATTTGCGGGCTAATCCAACGGAAATTCTTCTTCCATGGCCGTGTCGCGATAGATGGGGAGAAAGCGATAGTAGACTTCCAATGTCATCACGGCCATCGCTGTGCAATAGATTCGCCCGCCGGCCTCTGGACCGTAATCCGCGCCACCATTGAAATACCAACTTCCTTTGGTAACGTCCTCGCGCGATTGCGTTTTGACCAAGTAATCGCGCATCAGTTTGTTCCATTCGGTCCAGTCGTCGCCACCGTATTGCCGCAGGACTTGCGCGGCATAATAGTTGTAGTACATGTTGGTCGAATCGCCGATTTCCGGCCCGCGTTTTGCCAAATATTCTATCCCTTTCCTTAGTGCTGGATGATCGTGTTTCCAGCCCATGTACATGCGACAGAGCAGCCCAACCGAAGTCATGTTGGGTGACGATTCTTGATTTCCGGCGCGATAACCGTATTTGGAACTGCTGGCGTGCGACACCGCATCCAGGAACTTGACCGATCGTTTGGTCGTTATTCGTGAAACTTCCAGTTCGGACATCAAACCGCTTTTGAGCGCCATCAATTGCCAACCCGAAACGGAAAGATCGCCCGTCTCTTTGGGGGCGTATCGCCAGCCGCCCCCAATGGGATCTTGGGCGAACGCGATGTAGTTGATCGCGGCTTGTGCAGGATCGTGCAGTCCCGTGTCTTTCGTCATGCCGTACGCTTCGCACAACACGATCGTCGCCAAGCCATGCGCATACATGCTCGAACGACCGTCGCGGTCCAGCAGGCTGCCGCAAGTCTCGTTCACGCGCCGCTGATTTTTGACCAGGTAATTCAATCCCTTGCTGACCAGTTCTTTGTAATCGCCTTCTCGATGCGTTTGCCCGTTACCTAGGAACGCCATTAAGCACATGGACGTCGCTGCGATTGGACAATCATCAAATTGGCCCGGGTTCGGCGAACTTCGATCGCCCGGTCCCACTTGATGGTTGAAGTTCCAACTTCCATCCGGAAGCTGATGGTTGGCCAGCCACTTGAGGCCCAACGCCACGGCTCCCTCGGAAGGATCGTTCGCGCCAGCATTCCTCGCTGCGGCGCCGCGACCCGCTTCAATGCGGCCGGAAAACTCATTGCCACCGGAAGGCGAGGCGGCAGAAAAAGCAGTGCCGCTTGCCTCCATCACCATTGCGGCGGTGTTCAATATGTCGCTGGCGACATTCAGATCGGAAATGCTCCCTATCTCCGGTGCATCCGTGAGAGGGTCAAATGACGGTTGGCTAACGTCGATTGCCGATTGCTTCTGCATCATCTCGTCAAAGTCCCCGAGCGGATCTTTGTTGATCTCGGAATCTGTTTCCGCCGCAGGTCCAGCTTCGCCCGAAACGAGATTTACTTGCTCTTTGGTCGTGGTAAGGATTGGAATGAGGGCCAACAGGACGATCACCGTTACGTGCATTACGAAACTGGTTAGCCAGCTCGGCACATATTGAAACAGCCACAGACTGCTCGATTCCTCTTCGGTCCCCTCAACAGCTTTGGCAGCGTTGTTCTCTGCCTTAGACGCCGATGCGGGCTGTCCCTCGGAACTGGGACGATCTATGGGCTTTTGCGACATTGAGGATTCTCCACGCGAACATCGCCGCGCTGCTGAAGCGTCCAACCGAACGACTTAATTCCTAACCAAAAGAGGCCTTACGCCGGAATTCATGGCACGCGATAAGCGATCAGGACAAGGCTTTGGCAATTATAGCTTGGTCGATTTGAATTCCTATCGCGGACACCGACAAACCTGCGGTATAACCCTTTGTCGTCGTTGCCCCCTCGCTGAGCCAAAACGCTGTTCCATCCATACTTTCGCTATGACCCAACCTTCGCTCAACCGGACCATGAAAGTCATTACTTGCTGCACCGCGCTACGGAACGCTTTGACCGATTGCAGGATGTCGCGACAAACAATCGGTTTCGTACCGACCATGGGCGCACTCCACGATGGGCATTTGAGTCTAGTCCGCCAATCCAAGCAAACGTGCCAGCGCACCGTGGTTTCTATTTTCGTCAATCCAACCCAGTTCGCCGCAGGAGAAGACTACGAAAAATATCCCCGGTCCTTCGATGCTGATTTGACGCTGCTCGAACCACTTGAAGTCGATTTCGTGTTTGCACCTACCCTTGTTGAGCTTTATCCTCCGGACTTCTCCACTCGCATTCAGCCGCCGCGCGTCAGCCAGGTGCTCGAAGGCGAATATCGACCGACTCACTTTCAAGGCGTGGCTACGGTCGTGCTCAAGCTTTTTCAACTGATCCAACCACAGGTCGCGTTCTTTGGTCAGAAAGATTTTCAACAATCGCTCGTCATTCAACACATGGTCCGCGATCTCAACGTGCCGGTTGAAGTCGCCGTTTGCCCAACGTTGCGCGAGCACGATGGCTTGGCGCTTAGCTCACGCAACCGATATCTTAGTGCGGCACAGCGACAAATCGCACTCTCGCTTTATCGCTGCTTGCAACACGTGCGCACCGCGATTCTGGATGGCGAAACCGATGGCCAAGCCGCCATGGCCGAAATGAATCAAATGCTGATCGACGGTGGCGTAAACTCGATTGATTACGCTGTGATTTGTAACCCGGATACGCTGGAAATCGCCAACACGATTGCACCGCCGGTGGTCGCACTGATCGCTTGTCGCGTCGGTGCTACACGCTTAATCGACAACGTCTTGATCGGATAGTCATGCATCAAACGCTGTTCTATGTCCCGCATGATTTGCTCGGCGCGCCGCTGCTTTATGGCTGGTTGGCGCTAGGCGTCATCGCCGTGGCGACAATCTTATTTCGACAAGGCTGGTGCGGCGCGGCGTTCCATTCGCTTGCGATGTTCGCTATTGGCGCGGCCGCAATTTATTGGCTTATCCCTCAACTTGAAGTCCTGGGAATTGATTCGAAAAACCCCGACGGACCGCTGACTTCGGCCGGAATAGCGGTTCGCGGTTACGGCGTTTTCTTAATGCTGGGAATTTTGGCAGGGATCGGCTTGTGCCAGTGGCGAGCCCGGCAAATTGGCGTCGATCCGGAGCAAATTCTTTCGCTGTGCTTTTGGCTCACCGTTTTCGGGTTGATTGCCGCTCGATTGTTCTATGTGATTCAAAAATGGGATGACTATCCGAGCTCCAAGTCCGTTGGCGAAATGCTTTCGCAACTGTTCGATATGACCGAAGGAGGGCTCGTCGTCTACGGAAGTTTGCTTGGCGGACTGGTCACATGGATCGTGTTTTGCAAGCTCAACAAGCTTTCGCTGTGGAAAGTCGGCGACATCATCGCGCCAGGAATGATGATCGGTTTGGCGCTGGGGCGACTCGGATGCCTCATGAATGGCTGCTGCTTTGGCGGACCGTGCGATGTGAATGGGGTCGGCTTGACGTTTCCGGCCGGAGCGCCGGCTTATTATCGCCAATTGGAAACGGGTCAATTATTGGGGTTGTCGACGGAATCAAAGGGCGCAGCGGATGGAACGACATCGCTTGTCGTGCGAGCCGTCGTATCGAATTCGCCAGCCGATAAATACGGAATTCGGAGCGGGGACGAGATCGTGTTGATCGCCTCGCCAGCCGACGTTTTTGTCCGCGCGATCAAACAAGATGGACTGGAACTTGCGGCCATTGAGCGCAACTCCGTCATCGTGAAACGAGTGGACGCGCCGCTGATCGTGATCCCTGTCGCTGAGTTGCCCGATCGCTCGCGTCCGGCTCATCCCACCCAGTTGTATAGCGCGATCAACGCATTTTTGCTCTGCTGCCTGCTGTGGTTCTACTATCCCTTCCGCCGCAGTGATGGCGAGCTAATGGCCCTATTGCTGATCTTGTATTCAGTGTCGCGATTCTTGGAAGAACTAATCCGCGTCGACGAAGCGGGGGTCTTCGGTACAAGCCTGACGATCAGCCAATGGATTAGCATCGTGTGCTTGGCGGCCGGCGCGCTATTGCTGTTCTGGTTGCGCACGACCAGGCCGTCAACCGGTCGTTCAACTGTGGCCGGCTAACCCAATGGCGTGCTATCGCAATACCGTTCCATTTTCACAAACATCAGCCGTTGGGCGCTAGCCCACGGTTTCCGATGCGTTTGTACGGCGCAGAAACCGGACGCTAGTGCGTTCCGGCTGACAGAAATTTGGCCGAATTAGGCCCCTGTGGGAATTCTGGCTCTTTGTTGGTAACGCCGCCGTTTTTTCTCCGCTTGGTCAACAGAAGCGTTGAATTCCTTCTCTACTTCGAAACTTGCTTAAGTGGTGATGCCATGAAGACGAACTTGACCCAATCGCAAAAATCCCCTTTCCGTTTTGGAATAGCACTCGTCGTAGCGATGGGAATTGCGCTGGCCATCTTCCGAATGACCAAAGAAAACTACGGGTCAATCGTCGGCTTGTTCGTTTCGGGGCTGACGGTTTGCACACTGGCGGTGGGCTTTGTTTGTATGCTGATGCTTGGCTCAATCATGCTGCTGACCAGCACATCGAAAACAAAAGCTGCCTTAGCTAACATGTAACCTCTTATTGCGTCTTCGCGCGCGGCATATCACCCCGCATGCACTTGCTGCTGAGGGCATCAACCAAGTACGCAATCTGCCGCGTGTCGTTGTACAAGTGACACGACACGCGCACATACCAAGCCCCTTCGAACAAGATAATCGGCACTTCGATGCCAAACTCCCGCCAGAGACGGTCTTGCAGCCGCGACCAATCTCCCAGCGGCAACGGCACGTGGGCCATCGTCCCGTACCATTGATAATCGCCGCGGCCCAGTGGCTTCGTCCCAAACCGCTCCATCAGCATTTGCTTCGCTTGATCGGCAAGCCAATACGCTCGCTGGCGAAACGCGGCGAGTCCGATTTCCTCCATAAAGTCAATCGCCGCCGGAATGCTGAGATAAATGCTGGGGTCACGCGTCCCGCTCCATGTAAACTCTTCGTCCCAGCGGCGCGGGACTTCGGGCAACAACAGTCCCCAGCTTTTGATCAGCGGCTCGACTTGTGATTGGACTCGCGGATGGGCGTACAGAAACCCAGTCCCCAGCGTCGCCGAAAGCCATTTGTGGCAATTGGCCATATAAAAATCGCAATCCAAATCGTCCAATTTCAGCGGCACGTGAGCCGTCGCATGCGCTCCATCGACACAAGTCGGCAGCCCGCGCTGACGCGCTGCGCGACAAATTGCTTCGATCGGCATGATCAGCGCGGTTGGCGACGTGATATGGCTGATCACCAGCAGGCTTGCGCGCGGACCAATCTGCGAAAAGATCGCGTCAACAATTGCTTCGGGCGATTCGAACACGGGCGGCAAGCGAACGTCCACGACTTCAGCACCGACTCGCTTGCATTTGCGCTCCCAAATTCGTCGCACGGCTCCGTATTCATGCGCATTGAGAATGACTTGGTCGCCGGGTTTCAGCGCCCAGCTTTCGGCAACGACGTTCATCCCAAACGTCGCGTTTTCAACAAGCACGAGGTCTCGCGCCGTTGTACCCACGAATTTTGCGAGTTGTTCGCGGACTTTGAAAATCTCGCCCGCGAACTGCCGGACGAACATGTCCATCGGCTGGCTATCGGCCTCGTCGATCCATTTGCGTCGTGCTTCGCGAACCGGTCGCGGCGGAATGCCGAACGAGCCGTGATTGAGGTAAGTCGTCCCCGGCCGCACGTTCCAGTTCGCAGCAATCGCTTCCCAGTCCCCATCGCAGTCTGGCCGCAGTTTTCGTTCTGCCATGCGCGTAGTTCCGTTCGTCATCGGTGATTGGTCTTTCAAAAAAATTTCATTGCTTGTGCAAACTAATATCGTCTTCTCATTCCTGGTTTCCGAAAGTCGTGTGCGCGAGAATCGGCCGTGCCTATGATTCAATTGTGAGCCGGTTGGGGTACGTTGGTATTATCCGCGAGGAATCCAGGCAGGCCAATGATCGATCAACCAAATTCTACGAGCACCTCAGGAACGCCCGCGAATGCTTGCCCAGTGAAGCATGACCGTACTTTGACGCGTGCGGATTGCGATGTTGCTCCTTATCGGCTGCCGCAGTTCACGTTGCGCTTTCTCGCGCTGGC
>JANMEB010000220.1:0-2361 GCA_031376585.1 Planctomycetota bacterium
TTCCCGCCGACGAACCATTCGTTCAATGTGTCGTTTCGGTATAAATCGCCGTCAAACCAAATATGCAGCGTTTGTTCGAACTCCTCATAAGTCGGTTGTTCGAGCCACTTCGTTTGTCGACATTTGATTTCAACTTCACCGGAACGAATTTGTTTACGCGATTCGAACATGCGTTTTAGCGCCGCATGAGCGTCAAAATCGTCGCCCACAATGGAATCCTGCGACGCATGTAAAGAGCTTGTTGCGCCGGCCAAAAAAGCCACAACAATGGAGATCAAGACGCTGACGCTGAAATTCGATATGCAAGACCGTTTTGCGATCATGGACGACTCCATTTTTCGCCGGTGTTACGACTAACAACAGATTCTGTTGTCACGCCTTCGATGGTCCAAATTGTACCGAGATTGCGTTCGCCGTACTTCGGCGTCTGGGCTCGGTATTGAACGATGATACGCTGTTCGAACACACCGGCCTTATTTGGCGAAATTAGCGTTCCCGAGACAACTGCAATTTCACCTGATCCAATTGACGTCTTATCGAGCACAACTCCTTGGCAACTGCACGTTGAGCGAATACGAATATCGGTGATTGGGGCGCCGGATTTATTAATCAAACGAAACTCAAATGGTACTTTTTGTCCGCCGTAAACTTGGCCCGTCGTCAACGCTTGAGGCGACAACTCCAGAAGGCTTCCTTGTTCGACGAAAAATCGCGGCAGGGCGTAGGCAGCAACTAACAAAAGAAAGCTCAGAGCTATGCACGCCGTTCCGACTACAGAAAGGAGGCTCCGCTTTGGCCGCCCCGAAGAATGTGAATCGGGTTGAATCCGGTTGAATCGGGTTGAATCGGGTGACATTTTAGAGCCCCAAATCAAAATTCTAATGACTATGTCGAAGTGCCACCCTATCCGTTTCGAAGCCTACTGTCAATTATTTTTTTGGAATGATGCCGATTCGAAGAAAACCGCCTAATGGCGGCAATCGCGCCAGGTTACGGATGAGGCCAAAGCGCGGATCTGTCACCATTTGCCTCTGATCAGGTCCAAGCGGCTGACGGCGTAGTAAAAATTCGCGTTCGTTTGGCCGTAGTCGCAGAGTTAAACGATGACCGACCGCAAGCGGTTCCGTAATGCGTGTTAATCGATTGGGGTCGGTTCTCATCCAGGCTTTCCGCGAAAAGATTGAGTCGCAAGTTTGCCTGGGCTAGAATTAGGCGGCCACAGAAATAATTTCGTTTGCAAAGCGCAGGTGGAACCGCAAATGGATCTGTGATGTCACGTCAGGTTATTTCCCCGAAGTGGATTATGGCAGAATCGTCAGATTCGACTAATTCTTCGAATCTTAAATTCGACGAGGCGGAAAGACGAGATCTAGCTCCTCCTTCCACCTCCGGCGACTTTAGTCTTCAGTTGCCGGAGAAAATCGGACGGTTCGCATTAGAGCTGCAACTTGGCCGTGGAGGATACGGCTGCGTTTACAAGGCCGTGGATACCCGGCTGGGTCGCGTTGTCGCAATCAAGGTTCCCCGTTGGGATCGGCCCTTGCGACCGAACGAATTCGAACGGTTTCTCAACGAAGGACGAGCGCTGGCCAAAGTCTTTCACCCGTCGATCGTATCGGTGTTCGACGTCGGACAAACCGAAAACGGGTTGCCTTATGTGGTGATGGAATTCGTCGACGGGCAATCGCTGCGCGATTTGATTCGCCTGGAGACGCTCGAACTTCGCGAGTCGCTGGAATTTTTGTTGCAAATCGGCGAAGCGCTGCAGGTCGCGCACTCGTTCTCACTCGTCCACCGTGATCTCAAACCAGGGAACATCATCGTCAGCACCACCAATCAAATTAAACTTGTCGATTTCGGGTTGGCTCTGCACGACGACCTTTGCTGGTCTGACCTTTCTCCAGCCGTGGAAGGAACGCTCCCCTACATGGCTCCCGAACAAATCCGCGGAGAAAATCACCGGATCGACGGACAGGCCGACATCTGGAGTTTTGGCGTGATCATGTACAGGTTGATTACCGGGAAGATGCCGTTTCGCGCTCAGGAACGCGCCGATCTGGCCCGACAAATCGGCTACCGCCAACCAACGCCTCCGCGACAATTGAACGCCGACGTCCCCGTCGAGTTGCAGCGGATTTGCTTGCGATGCCTCGCCAAGCGGCTGGTGGACCGCTATCCCTCAATGGGCGACGTTTTGGACGAACTGAAAGCTGCCAAGCGAGAGATCTTTGATCGGCCGCCAACCGCAACGCAAGTGATTGCTGAACCCACAACGGACTCGGCCACGCATCCGCCAGATGCTTCCGGAAGCAACCTGAGCAACGCTGGCTCCAAGTCCGGAACTGGCGGGCAAACCGGTTC
>JANMEB010000227.1:0-5811 GCA_031376585.1 Planctomycetota bacterium
ACCGAAATGTCACTCATCTTCTCCAAGCCCAATGCAATCGACGCCGGTTCGCCACGTCGGATTCCCAAGACAATGGCGAATCGCCCTTCCACTTGCGATAATTCGGCAACCAACTCCGTTGGTAATTGCGGAATCGATCGCCCCTCAAAGGCTTTCGCAAATCCGCTAATTAATCGACTCGTCTGCGCCTTATTGGGTGATAGCTTGAACAACGCAGCGCACATTTGCAAATCAGTCTGAGTTCCTAGCATGGCGTAACGCCGCATCAAGTTTTCGATCAAATTGGATGGCGCTGACAACGGCGCTTGCCAACTTTTCGTATTCATCAGCCATTTCAATATTGCGATTCGATTATTAGCATGAGATTCCACGGCCCACCACAGGGCATTCGGCATAAAGACGTCGTGCACGTCTTCGGATTGCATTGATAAATTGCCCACGATTGCCAGGGCCTTCTCGGTCGGGAGTCTGCGACAAGTGCATGCCAATTGCAGTCGGACTTCAACATTGCTTTCGTCCGTGGCCAAGCCCACGAGTTGATCCGCGATGCCGCTGGAAACGATTTTCGTGTCGGCAATTAAGCGAACTGTCCACAACCGAACCGCGGCATTCGAATGCCGAAGTAGCTTTGGCAATACCCGCTCATCAAATCCGCCGCATAGGTTGAGCGCCCACAGGGCTTCGAGGGCATGCGGATTATCCTCATCCATCACTAGTTCGCGCAACAGCCCCACAACCGATAGGTCCTTGCGGTCACCAAGCAATCGTAAGGCCGTCTCGCGGTACCAGCGGTTGGCGTGATTCAAATAATTTCGAACAAGTTCCTCGCTGGAACAGTCTGCCAAGTCGAAAGAGGGGAAGGATTTCCCATTCGAATTGCGTAGCCGATAGACGCGACCCAAGTCAGGGTTGGTTTGGCCTTCGTGATTGCGGTAATGGTTAGATTGAACTGAATACCAATCCGCCAAATACAACGAACCATTTGGCCCGGTCTGAATGTCGACCGGTGTAAACCAATTGTCTCTTTCACCGATTCCCGGAAAAACCACGGGACCAATGTCGTTGGTTTTGCGTGAACTTCCATCGTCAGAAATGTTGCTCTCCATCACGTAGTGCAAATTCGGTGAAATGGAAAACAACTTGCCGTGGAAACGGGCGGGCAGTGCATCTGCCTCGTAAATTTCAAAAGTGTGAGTGAACCGTTCGACCGCATGGTGCTTCATCGCGCCGTAATACGCGAACGTAAACGGATTCGAATGCAAACCATGCTTGCCAAAATTCTTTAAGTAATATCCTCCCTGAACATAATGAAAGCCCCGTGTATCGCCGCCGTTGTGACCCGAATAGACTCGGCCTTGCGAATCGAACTCGATCCCAAATGCGTTTCCACCCCCTTCGGCAAAGATTTCGTACTTGTGCAATTCAGGATGGTATCGCCAGACATTTTGTCCCATCGAATGAATCGGCGGCTCATTGGGCATAGGTTTATTGTCTTCGCCGTGGCGAACGACGGCCGCGCTGACCGTACTTCCCTCCGCGCCGTAGATCCAGCCATCCGGCCCCCATCGCAGCGAATTGGCGATCGAATGCGTGTCCTCAATTCCAAATCCCGACAGCAAGATTCTTGGTGTCAGCGAATCGGGCACATCGTCTCTATTCTGATCCGCATAGAACAAAAGATAAGGCGGATTCATCACGAACACGCCACCGCGACCAGTTAGCGCTGCCGTCGCCAAGTTCAGCCCGTCCAAAAATGTTTTGTGCTGATCGAATTCGCCGTCGCCGTCCGTGTCCTCGTGAATCGTGATAACATCCTTGCCGCGAAAAGACGAATTTTCAGCGTGCGGAGGGGGCGGTGGAAATGGCGGATCGTAAACGTTGCGCCAAACGTTGTCGCGACTGATCAGTTTTAACCCGGCCGGCCAAGGATACTGCCGATACTGCACGACCCACAATCGCCCGCGCTCATCGAAATTCAAGTACAGCGGATTGGCAACCGTCGGCTCTTGAAGTAACAGATCGAGTTCAAGATCCTCCGCGACTTTGAGCGATGGGACATTTCGGCTGAGCTGAAGCGTCGGCGGTTGAGAATCTTGAGCGACGCCTTGGAATGCAACACTAACACAAATCAAAACTCCAACCAAAGTTGCGAACCCAGCGGAACTGGTTGCCGTTTTGGACTGATCTTCAAGATCTTCGATGGGCATTTGCGACCATTCGTTATTTAATCAAAAATAATGTCCGCAGCGGCAGCAAATTTCGGTGGCAATGATAACGACGAAAAAGAAATGTCATTTCCGATTCGAAACTGCCATTTGCCGCTCAATTCCAACTGGCGTTCTCCGATGATCAACGTCGGCGCGGACGACATTGAAATACCGGCATGGTCATTGGCACATCGAATCACCAACAAATTCAATTCGCCGCCTTTTACGAACTCGTCGGTCAGCACAACGACGCCGAAATTATCTTGCGTTGCTTCGATCGACTGTTGCTTGCCATTAACCCAAACCGTAAGACCCATGTTGTTTGGCAATTTGAGCTTTTTCGTTTGATCGGCGACATCGCGATCGAACTTGAAAAAGCAACGGTACCAACCGTCACCGACCGTTGGTTCCGAATTCGCAGGAGTCTTGGAGTTGGAAGCCGATGGTACAGAAATTACCTTCCAATATTCAAAGGACGATCTTTTCTCAATTGCCGCATTGGGAAACACAATTGCTTCTCGCTCGGTCGCCCAACAAACGCTGTTGAACAACATTCGCAAAAACGAATTGTTTTCGAAATCCTGCTTGTGACCCAACGAACTGTAAAACGAGCGTCCGCCATCGGCTCGATCGTAAGTCCAAGCAGCGGGTTCCGGTGGTTCGCCAGAAATCGCACCGACCAAAAGTACTTTTGCTGAAGCCGCCAGCGGAGACGTCTTGTACAGCGAGCCCCCAGCCGAAATGGACTCCGCGGAAAAGCCGGCCAAAATGGGATGCCCGGCATTTTCGGCGACCAATTCAATTTTCGGCAACAGTGCATTGCCGTGGTGGCCGGTGTAATTCCCGCCCCAGACGTCGGCATCAAACTCAGGCCACGCCACTAATCCTTCGGGCGGTGCGTCGTCGCGCAAGACAAACGCATGACTTGAAGTACGTATTCCGAGCATTGGCTTGCCAGCTTTTACGAATCGCCGGACGATCTCCATTTGTTCCGTCGGCAAAGGACGGCGACGGACACTAATGATCGCCGCCTGAGCTTGGTCCAGAACTTTAAGACCGGGAATGTCGTTGGGATTTTCTTCCGATGAATAGACGAGCGCGACGCGGAAATCATTTCCCAAGTAGTTCGCCGCGAATTGCGGCAAAGTCCGATTGGTTTCGTATTCATCCTCCGCCATCACGATCGCTACGAGTGGCCGATGATCAGTCTTGAATCGAAATGGCTTTCCACCCACCAGTTGATCGCTGCTGATCGTCGGACAGATGCACTCCTCGATGTACTCGACAATCAAATCCGTGCCCGTGTGATGATTGACAAACGGCCAGCGTTGCGGGTTGTACATCGTGTCGGTCAAGTCACGGAGCAATGCAACTCGTTTTCCGACGGCAACCATGTTACGCAGTCCGAACGGCCGCCCCAGGACGCACATATTCGTATGCACGCCGACCAAGATCACGTTGTCGATGCCGCGCGACTCCAGAATGTTCCAGACTTCTTCGCCATTATCCGAAATGAAGTCGCAGCTTTCGTCGATCGCGATCAACGGCGATTCCATCTGCCAAGGATTACTCGGTTTGCGCCCTTTGGCTCGCAGCTCGTTGGCCCAAGCCGCGTGTTCTGCTGGGTCATCATCTTCACCGCCGTCCGATTGGTCCAAAGGATATGCAAATGACTTTTCGGAATCGATCCGATGATTCCAAGATTTCATTCCGGCAGGAATCCGCGCCGCTACGGGAACCGATTGCGCTCGTTTCCGCGACGGATGATCTTTGTAACTTTCCATGCAATCGCTGGGCGAGTGTACAATCGTCGCGCCGGATTGCCGAGCGTATTTAAGGACTTGATCGATTCGCGGTGCAAGTTCTTCGACTCGTCGGACGGCATTGATGGAATGATGTGCGTCCCAAACGTCGCAGACAATAATCGCTGTTCGCGTCGGCTCCCACGTCTCTTCCTTCGTCAATATGTGAAATCGTCCGCTGCCGGCGCTCGTTTCGGTTCGAAAACGCAACTGGAACCGCCACTGGTCGCTGGAATGTCCCAGATCCTGACTGAGGGCCGTTGGTTCAAGCACCAGGAGCATTAGGGCAATGACAAATTCAATGCCGTAGAACCGCCCCGGCTCGGAAGTAAAGCGTTCAAACATTGCGTGGCACCCCCCGAAATATTTTCACCCAGAACGATGAAAATCGGACAACTGCCTCTGGCGCGATGATTAACTCGTAAGACGCGCCAACAGGATCAACGAATTGTACTTGAAGCACTGGTGCGCAACATCAATAAGACGATATCAATAAGGCGATTACAATCGGAAACAAATCGAGATTAATGCAATGTTCCACATGCGAACATTGACTTGTCGAATGTGTACCCCATTCTGCGTGCAATTCTGGCGAAAGGCGAATAGGTTGTCCGCGCCGATGGTTTACATTTTTAAGTCGAAACTTGCCACGTTTCGCGTGCCGGAATCATCTTCCACCTCAACCCAAAGCTTACTTCCTGGTGGCAGTGGGTCAGGAATTTCGGCGTGAGTATGCCATCGATTGGGTTCAGCCGGGTTTTCGATTTCAGATTTGGCTTTGACTGATCCGCTGCCGTCTTCAATCCCGATCCAAAACCTAACCGCAGCGACTTTTGTTTGGGTTCCGGCCGCAGGAGTGACCGTCACATCGATGGGCGCATCTTTTCCGGCGACAATATCGCCTTGATCGCGCGTGACCTTGGCGCTAAAACCGCCGATAGTCGCGGTTCCCAGATCAATCACAGGTCCGCCATGACCCGCATCATGCTTGGCTTCATTTTGATTCGTTGATTTCCCAGCATCTGAGTCAGATTTCAGAGGCTTCTTCTTGTCGCACGCGGGCATCGCAAGTATCGCGAACAACAAGCAAACGATTCCGAGAAGCGAGAACTTACGCATTGCATAATCCTTTTGAGAAAACATCAATTAAAAAAAACGAACTAAACCACTAGATATCCACTACGCCGTCCGGTTTTCCTTCGACTTTCGAAAGATGGTGCGGACGATGCGCGCGATCCACGACGATCGAGCGGATTCGACCTCAGCGCGACGGACGCCATGGACGAGCGCATAACCGGCAGGCACAACAATCAAGTTCAGAAACGTAGACGTTAACAATCCGCCGAGCACGACGACGGCCAATGGGGCCAATAGCTCACTTCCGGGTTCGCCGGCGGAAATGGCGAGGGGCAAGAGTCCGAGCGCTGCACACAAGGCTGTCATCAGGATGGGGACGAGCCTCTCCATAGACCCTCGTACAATTGCCTCAGCCATGGACTTTTTGTCAACTTCAACCAAGTATTTGTAATGGTTCACGAGGAGAATTCCATTCCTTACGGCGATGCCAAAGAGGGTGATGAATCCAACGAGACTGGCGATGGAGATCACAGGGGCTTGGTACATCGCCGTTCCGAATCCCGCAAGCGCCAACGCGTTTTGTTGCAAGCCAAGTAAACCGCCTGGACTAACATGCTGAACGGAATCCATGATGAAGATCGCTACAATTCCGCCGATGACCGCCAGAGGGAGATTTACCATGACCAATGCGGCAACCTTAAGTGAGCCCGTGGAAAGTTGCAGCA
>JANMEB010000228.1:0-1180 GCA_031376585.1 Planctomycetota bacterium
GAGCGATGCCACAACCACTGGCACAGTGCTAGTGAAAAACATACGGTTGGGTTCCTACGCAGGCTCAAATCCAACATCCCTAACTAACGTGAACGGCACGCTGTTTTTCAGCGCAAACAACGGAACCAATGGCTATGAACTTTGGAAGAGCGACGGCACAACCGACGGCACAGAACTGGTGGAGGACTTACGCCCGGGGTCACTCGGTTCGTATCCAGCATACCAAACCAACGTGAACGGTACATTGTTATTCAGCGCTAACGAGGGAACCAATGGCTATCAACTTTGGAAGAGCGACGGCACAAGCGACGGCACGGAATTGGTGGAGGACCTAAGGCCGGGACCAGTCGGTTCATATCCAAAATACTTAACCAACGTGAACGGTACATTGTTCTTTCGCGCAAACGATGGAAACGGATTCGAATTGTGGGTGATGGACGGCGGGGGTGAGCCAACTGTGAATGGATCGGGTGTGACCGATTTGGGAGTCATCTTGCCGGGTGTGATCGGATCGGGCGTTCCAGGTGCGGGGCTCCCCGGCGCGGGAGTTGCCGGAGTTGGAGTCAAGCCGCCGACGACTCCATCCGAACTGGGATTAATCGACATCGTGGTCGGAGCGGGCGCCTCGTCGCCCCAAGACTTTACCAACGTCAACGGCAGTATTTTCTTTACCGCTAACACAGCGGCCGCCGGTCGAGAGCTGTGGAAAAGCGACGGGACGAGCGGCGGGACAATGCAAGTCGAGGATATTCGACTCGGCGCCAGCGGCTCCAATCCGACGCAGCTACTCAACGTCAACGGTCGGCTGTTCTTTGCCGCAGCCGATGCAACCGGCGGAAATGAATTGTGGATCAGTGATGGTACGTTAGCTGGTACACTTCGGCTCAAAGACATTCAAGCTGGCGCGCTCGGGTCGAACCCCGGACAACTGACTAATGTCAATGGAGTATTGTTTTTTAATGCCAATGATGGAATCAGCGGAATCGAACTGTGGAAGAGTGATGGAACAAGTGTGGGGACGGTACAAGTCCTAGAGATCAATCCCGGCAGCGCAAGTTCGTCGCCGAATTATCTAATTAACTCCAAGGGCACTCTGTTCTTCGCCGCCAATAACGGAATCAATGGAAGCGAGTTGTGGCGGAGCAACGGAACGGTCGCTACAACCGTCCTGATCAAAGAT
>JANMEB010000229.1:0-1230 GCA_031376585.1 Planctomycetota bacterium
TTTTTCAGCGCGAACGATGGACTCGTGGGCCGCGAGTTATGGAAGAGCGACGGCACAGCTGATAGGACAGTCTTGGTTAAAGACATAAACTTTTCGATAGGCTACCCGCATCTCTCCGATTCAGACCCCTTAAACTTAACGAACGTGAACGGGACTTTGTTTTTCAGCGCTTACGATGCAAATGGCCACGAATTGTGGAAGAGCGACGGAACCAGCTCAGGGACCGTTCTCATCAAAGACATATCGCCTTTGCTCGGTTCATATCCAAGTAATGTTACCAACGTGAATGGTACCCTGTTTTTCTGCGGAGGCCACGTAACGAACGGCGTTGAAGTTTGGAAAAGCGATGGAACCGCAACGGGAACCGAATTGGTCAAGGACATCCGGCCCGGGGAAATTTCCTCGTTTCCATCAACGCTAAGCAACGTGAATGGAACTCTGTTTTTCAGTGCAACCGATGGTGCGAGCGGACTCGAGTTGTGGATGATGGATGGCGGCGGTGAGCCAACGGTGAAAGGATCAGGTGTGACCGGCCTGGGAGTCATCTTGCCGGGTGTGATCGGATCGGGCGTTCCGGGTGCCGGGCTGTCCGGTGCGGGAGTCGCCGGTGTTGGTGTCAAGCCACCGACCACGCCATCCGAAGTGGGATTGATCGACATCGTCGATGGAGCGGGAGGCTCGAACCCGGAAAACTTTACCAATGTCAACGGTACGATTTTCTTTACCGCAAATACGGCTGCCGCCGGCCGAGAGCTGTGGAAAAGTAATGATTTGAGCGGGACATTGCTAGTCAAAGATATTCGCCTCGGCGCTGCCGGCTCCAACCCGACGCAACTACTCAATGTCAACGGACGGCTGTTTTTTGCAGCGGCCGATGCAACCGGCGGAAATGAATTGTGGGTTAGCGATGGGACGCTGGTAGGCACCCAGCAGGTCAAAGACATCCAGGCCTTAGCCGCTTCGTCGAACCCCGGACAACTGACTAATGTCAATGGAGTATTGTTTTTTAATGCCAATGATGGAATCAGCGGAATCGAACTGTGGAAGAGTGATGGAACAAGTGTGGGGACGGTACAAGTCCTAGAGATTAATCCCGGCAGCGCAAGTTCGTCGCCGAATTATCTAATTAACTCCAAGGGCACTCTGTTCTTCGCCGCCAATAACGGAATCAATGGAAGCGAGTTGTGGCGGAGCAACGGAACGGTCGCTACAACCGTCCTGATCAAAGAT
>JANMEB010000235.1:0-5351 GCA_031376585.1 Planctomycetota bacterium
GTGCATGACTTGCATGCGACGATGCTCCATTTGCTCGGCCTTGATCACACGCGAATTTCCTATCGCCATCAAGGCCGCGACTACCGACTCACTGACGTGTTCGGAAACGTGCGACACGATTTGCTGGCGTAAGTTTGGCGACGGCGAGATTCGATTTTTAGACAGTGCCCGCTTCGAGAGTCTCAGAAACTTTAATTTTCAGTTTTGGGAACAAGCTAGAAGTGGCGAGTTCGCGGGCATTAAACTCCCCGTGGACGACGTACTCGATACCTTCGAGCGAGAGTACCGTAATCAAGCCACGGATTGGATCGACGATCCAATACTCCGAAATCTTGGCTGAAGCATAATCATTCCGTTTGTCATCGTAGTCACGGTGTTGACTTTCTGGATCGCCGCTGACTACTTCGACGACGAGGTCTGGGGCTTCGCCGAATCGTTCGCCAAACCGTTCTAAGTTCGCCGTTAAATAAACCGCGATGTCAGGTTCACGAAACGTATTCTCTCGGATACGAATCCGATAGGGTGCACAAACAGCATCACCGAAACCGCCAGCTTTCAGAAATTGCACCAGCACATTCAACAAGAACTGAACAATCTTCTGATGAGACTTGGTAGGCATTTCCAAGACCTCGATTCGGCAATCGGCGAGTTCAACGAGTTGATTGAGCGGCTCGGTAAACGAGAGATATTGAGATTCAGTCCACTGGCCTTGTGGCGGAAACAGCCGCGCGATTTCCCACGCCGGTTCCACGTTGGAGAATGACGATGTGGTGGGCTCTGTTGACATGCATACTCACTAACGAAAGAATCTGTAAGCCACAAAAGTTCGACAATGGTTTTAGTCTACCATAGCCCTGAGTCCTGTAAGAACTAGGAATATTTGCGGAGATGACGTTTCCGATGATTATTTCAATTTCACCTCACTGCTGGCGGTGTACCTGTTCGAGCTCAATTGCTAAAATCCAGCATGGCGGTTTGCCCTCCCTTCCCCAGAGGTCAAGGAGTGCGAACGAATTTGGAAAGACAATAAGGAAAACAAATGAGTAAAACTCTTGGAATAATTCTGGCGATATTTGCCTGGTTCACGATTCAATGGACAAGTGGCGCTAAGGCAGACGAACCAGATTTGAAAGCCGCGATTGCGACGATTTTGCAAGTCGATAAAGAGGGCAAAGGACATGAGGCAGCCATAGAGGCAATGCAAGTCCTCAATAAAGCCACGATTGCTCAAGTCCCCTCGATCTTGGTTGGGATGGACGATGCCAATCCACTGGCCATGAACTGGCTTCGAGCCGCAATCGAAGGTGCCGTGCAGCGCGGCGGAGACTTGCCCAAGTCAGAACTAATAACGTATTTTGACGATCGGTCGCACTCGCATTTGGGACGCTTGTTGGCATTCGATTTGTTGACTGGCTCTGACAATGCATGGGCCAGTAAGATCATCCCAACTTTGATTGACGATCCGAGCTTGCCGCTTCGGCGCAAGGCGATTGATCATTACGTTGAAGTCGCAGCGAAGCAAACCGACATCGAAGCAATCGGATCGCTCGGATTTGCTTTGGCGAATGCTCGCGAGACCGATCAAGTGACCAAGTTGCGCGATGAACTTGCCAAGCGAAATGTTCAAGTTGACTTGTCTCGGCAACTAGGGTTTCTGCCGAAATGGCAATTGGTTGGACCGTTTGAACACGCCAACGAAGCGAACTTTAATACGGCTCTTGGGCCCGAAATCGACCTGCAAAAAGTCGACTTGAAAGCTGAGTTCGACGGCAAGCCAGATGACGGCAAACCGCGCAAGATCAAATGGATCGCTTATGAGACTAGCGATGCGAGCGGGGTCGTGAATTTAAATAACCAAATCGGCAAGATCAAAGGCGCGATCGCCTACGGATACGCCGAATTCAAATCAGCGGCCGAACAGAACGTCGTTATCCGCTACGGGTGCATCAACGCAACCAAAGTCTGGGTGAACGGCGAGTTGGTCATAAACGAAGAGGTCTACCACGTCGGCATGGATCCGGACCAGTATTCAGGAGCGGTGATGCTCAAAGCGGGCATCAATCAAATCGTAGTCAAGGTTTGCCAAAATGAGCAAACCGAACCGTGGGCGGGCGAATGGATGTTTCAAGTACGAGTTTGCGACGAGACGGGCAAGACCGTATTGCCCGCCGCCGAACCTCCCTCAGAACAATAGTCACGAAAATTCAAAAGGGGATCGATCAATGTTTCGAGTTCAATGCTTGATGGCAGTTGCGTGTTTGGCCGCCATTGGGATTTTTTCCGGCGCCGACTGGTGGCAGTTCCGTGGACCTAATGGAACTTGTTACATCGCCGACGCGAAAATTCCAATTGACTTTACCGACGCCAAAGGAATCGCTTGGAAAGTCGAATTGCCCGGTAAGGGCCCGTCCAGTCCGATCGTCGTCGGGAACAAAGTCATCGTGACGTGTTCGAGTGGCGCGAATCAAGACCAACTACAAGTCGTTTGCGTTGACGCAACCAGCGGAAAAATATTGTGGCAGCAACGATTTTGGGCCACCGGCAGTTGCCGTTGCCATCCGCTCAGTGCAAATGCAGCACCCACACCAACGACCGACGGAAAATTCATTTACGCATTTTTTTCGTCCAACGATTTGGCTTGTTTGGATTTGGATGGCAATTTGATTTGGTATCGCGGATTCTCGTTTGATTTTCCCAAGGCGCGCAACGACACCGGCATGTCAAGCTCGCCGATCGTGGCGCGCGGCTTGGTCGTCGTTCAAATCGAATCGCAAGGCAAATCGTTCTGTGCGGCGGTCGATTCCAAGACTGGTGAGACTCGTTGGCAAGTCGATCGGCCCGCCGATGCGTCTTGGTCATCTCCCATGCTGATTCCGAGTAGCCCCAATCGCCCCGATTTAGTCTTGCTGCAATCCAAAGGCAAATCATCGCTGCTTTCA
Organism: Planctomycetota bacterium; assembly: GCA_031376585.1. Taxonomy (GTDB): domain Bacteria; phylum Planctomycetota; class Planctomycetia; order Pirellulales; family Pirellulaceae; genus JANMEB01. The sequence continues at coordinate 2,940 of JANMEB010000235.1, forward strand.
ATTTTGGACGGCAAGTCGGTCTCTGAAGTTGAAGGCCAGTGCGGATTGATTCCGTCATCGTCGCTTGTCGGCGATCGGTTGTATATTCCGCTCGATGGAACCACCGCGTTTGATTTGGATCCAAGTGGCCAATTGAAAAAAGTCTGGAATTCGCCGCGCCTCAAAACAAACACGTCGAGCCTTGTGGTCGCACCGGACCAAATATTAACGATCGAGCGAAACGGAGTTCTAAATTCGTTTGACGCGATATCCGGCGAGCGCAAATGGCAATCGCGATTGGCTGACGGCGAAGAAATTCAGGGTGGCTTTTGGGCCACGCCAATTATGATTCACGATCATTTTTACTTCTTTGCCCAAAACGGCCAGGCACGCGTGGCCAAAATCAAGGCCGACGGTTTGGAAGTTGTCCACAAGTTTGATTTCGGCGAAACGATGCTCGGCTCACCGGCAATTTCCGGAGATGCCATGTACGTTCGCGGCGACAAGCACTTGTGGAAGATTGCTAACGCACGGTGACAACGTCCATTGGGATCAATACCTGCGGACCGATTTCCGCAACGATCCGGCCTCCCGGTTCTAAAAGCATTACTAACCGAGCGCTCTTGTGCGCCGCCTTGGCCGATGGAACGTCGACGCTGCACGGATTACTCGACAGCGAAGATACTCGATTGATGAGTGACGCGCTGCGCAAGCTAGGGGCGGCGATCCATGTCGATTGGGCAGCGAGTACGGCAAACATTCAAGGCTGTGGCGGGCCATTGCCGGATGGCACCGCGAGTTTGAATGTGGGAAATAGCGGCACAACCATGCGATTCCTCGCCGCCGTTGTCTCGCTTTCCAAGGGGCGGTTTCGATTGAGCGGAACCCCGCGAATGCACCAACGGCCAATCGGTGACTTGATTGCAGCTCTGCGACAATTGGGCATTCGCGCCATAGCCGAATCCGCTGGCGAATGTCCACCGGTCGTTATCGAGTCGACTGGTTGGAACGGTGGCCAAGTCGACATCTCCGCAGAGACATCCAGCCAATTCGTTAGCGGACTAATGCTCGCCGCGCCGTATTCTAAAGCGCCGGTTGCACTGCGACTTGTTGGGAAAATGATCTCTCAACCTTACCTTCGAATGACTTTCGATGTGATGTCCGCTTTTGGAGCTCAGGTTAATTTAAGCGATTCATTAATTTCGATTTCGAATCAACATCGCTATCGCGGGCGAGATTTTCAGATCGAGCCGGATGCGACAGCGGCAAGTTATTTTTTGGGTGCGGCCGCGATCGTTGGCGGAACCGTAACGATCGAAGGACTGGGCCGTAAGTCCCGCCAAGGCGATTTGCAATTCGCTAGTTGCTTAGAACAAATGGGTTGCAAGCTGGATTGGTCGGACCACCAACTTACGCTCCAAGGACCGGCGACGCATGGCATCGACATCGAGATGGGCGACATCAGTGACACTGTTCAAACGCTCGCCGTCGTGGCCATGTTCGTGAAGGGTCCGACAACCATTCGCAATGTTGCCCACATTCGACACAAAGAATCAGACCGCATCGGCGATTTGGCGCGCGAGCTTCGCAAACTGGGCGCGATCGTCGATGAATTCCCGGACGGACTTCGCATCACGCCCAAACTGCTTCATGGCGCGGAGCTTGACACTTACGACGATCATCGCATGGCCATGAGCTTGTCGCTGGCGGGCCTCAAGATTTCCGGCGTTGCAATTCGTAATCCCGAATGCGTTGCCAAAACTTACCCGCTGTATTTTGACGACCTAGCGTCTGTCTCGTCTCACGGAAAAATCTGAAAAGTTCGGGACCAGGGATTTGAACCCCGACTAAAAGAGTCAGAATCTTTCGTGCTACCGTTACACCAGTCCCGAAAATGCTTGTTTTATAGTGTTTTTTGAGTTGCCCCCCCTTCTGGTTTAAGGCTTCGACTACTTTCAGACTACTTTCGACGGTTCGGATTTGGTATGATCAAAAAATCGCGGGGCTCGGATTGTGGCCGAAACCCCGCAGATAACACCTAACCTTTGAAGCACAGGTGCCATCAATGCCAGATTCTAGCAGCTACGTTCGGAAATCCAAGAGATTTCCCCTCTATCGTCATTCAAACGGCAGTTGGTGCAAGCGGATCAAACGCAAGTTGCACTATTTCGGCCAAGACAAGGCCCAAGCCCTCGAACGCTATAACGCCGAACGTGAGGCCCTTGAGGCTGGACGCCTGCCGAGTAGTCGGGCGAGTAGTCGGAGCCTAACCGTCTGCGAACTGCTTACCCAGGTATTGCGACACAAAAGCAATCTGGTTGATTCGAGTGATTTGACCCTTGGAACGTATCGAGGATATGCGGCGGCGGCTGAACTAATTCGCACGGAATTCGGTGACGACCGGCAGCACATGCAGGCGGCCGAACACCAGCG
>JANMEB010000285.1:0-2556 GCA_031376585.1 Planctomycetota bacterium
CAGCCGATCAAGCCGACTTTGAGCGTATCATCTACCGAGTGATGATAGGCATACGCTGGTCGAGTCGCCGCAGCGATCGCGCCACCAGTGAGCGCTGCCGAGGCCTTGAGGAAATTGCGTCGGTCGGAAGATTGCGATCGAGAAGGTTGGGTCATGATCGGTTCTCACAGAAGTAAACAGTTTCGATGACGGTTTATCGTAGCCGCTTCCATGGCGTTCGCAAGCTGCGTTCGGTTGTGCCCTGAACGGGCTTCAACGCTCCCCCTCGGCCCTGTGCCGATGGATGCTGGTTTGGCAACTAGCGTCTTTCTCTAGTTTCCAAACCAATCGTTCACTGGCACAAGGCCAGCGGGGCGAACGTCGTTGCTCCCCATCGTCGCGACATTTCCCAAAATAAACGCGAGTTAGCGTGATTGAGGCTAAAATCCGCTGATGTACTCGGCGAATTCGCGTTCGAGCGTCGAAATATCCTCGTCAAAAAACGACTGGAATTCGTTCATGCGTTGATCCGGCGTGTCTGTGGCCAACGGCTGCTTTTTTGAAAGCTGTCGCAAATAGGCCGAGTATTCGTTGTTACGCCGCTTGAACAAAAAATGATTGAAGCCCCAAGCCAGCGAATAGCTTTCGCCGGAGACGGCGGCTTTTCGAAAGGAATCGTCGCTGCGGATCATCGCGCGCAAATCGATCGGCGTCGTCGACTTGAGAAGTTGCTTTAGTTGCGCAAAGCGAATTGAATTTAGGCCGCCGGGTCGACGCCATCCATTTCGCGCGAACGCATCGGCCGGTTCGAAATACGCCGCAATGCCTTCGCTGACCCAAAGCGGATAGTTGGCCAGGCGACTTTGAATTCCTGAATTGCACATCAACTGATGGGTGGCTTCGTGAACAAGATGCGTTGCAAGTGTTGTGCGAGCGTCTAACGGTAATTTCGGCGCAACAACGTACTCGGCAAGGAATGCGGTTTGATCAGCGCCAGCGCGTACGGAAATTCGATTCGAGGCCAAATGATAAAACGCGACGACGTTGGCCGTGCTTACACCAAGCTCACGGTCCATGTTGCGCGAAAAATCTTGAGCGTCGTCGAATAGCAGGACAACGAGCGGATGCCGTGGCTCACTGGCGTTGAGCTTCAAATCAAGGCAAAATTCGAAATAGGCTCGATAAACTTGTTCAAGTAATCGTGCCGCTTGGCGTGCATGATCAGAATTCAGGTCTTGGCATATCAAGTAATGCTCGGTGTTCAAAATCTTGTGTTGCGGAAATTGCTCAGCCAATAGTTTTGCAAGCGTCTCTCGATCAAAAGTCGTTGGCAGAATTTTCGTCGGATGGTGCTCTCGGACGTCATCGCGGCGAACAAGCCACTGACGTTGATCCGCGGATTGAATCAATAGTGTCGAGTCGGTTTGCGCGATGAGCTCGCCGGTTATTAAATTGCTTTGAACAATCCAATCGTCGCTGGGCGCGGTCGACGGCGCAACCAGCAACACAGCTCCCATCGCGGCGAGCCGAAAAAAATGGCTTGCCGGGGATCTCATTGCGTTAACTCACTCGGATGAATCAGTTGGGCGAAGTCGCGTTGGCTTCGACGAAAGACTTGGACAATGACAAACGCAAGGCAGATTGCGGCGATGAGGCTTGCCAAGCTGATTGCGGCGGTAAGATCGTCGACGCCCGAATGCAATTGGCCCAAAATCGATCGCGCGACAGTGTCGATACCGGCCGGCACGACTTGAAAACTAGCGGCAACGTCTCCGAAAGCAATTAGGAACGCCGTTCCCAAAGTGGCGACAATAGCGGTTTGGTTCGCCGTAATTCCCAAATTCCAAAACAACGAAAACGCTCCGGCGCGTTCGGTGGCCATCGATTCCAACACAGACTGAGATGATTGCCGCATGGCGAAGTACAGCATGAGGGCGACAGGCCCGAATGCGATACAAATGTTCGCAACGACCGGCCCGAAAATGCTTCTGTCCCAAAGTTGCCGAAACGGTTCAAGCTCGATGCTCGACGCCATGCTATCAATGAGCGTTCCGACGACTGGATACGGGACCGTGAAACTGGCTGCGGCGAGCGGGAAAAACAACCAATTCGCGAACGATGGTCGACGCACGGCAATCCAAGCCACCACGAGCGAAACTCCCGTCGTAACCAACGCGGTCGAAAGTCCAATCGAGCTGCTCCAAAAAAGTGGCCAGCGATATTCGGAAACGGATTTTCCGATCGCATCTAACAAATGTCTCACGGAAAACTCGCGATGCAATTGGCCCGAAACTAAAATAATAGTGGATCCAGACCGAACCGTTAGCGCCGCGATGGGCAGTGCAAACAATACGAACCACAACACCGAGGTTACCGCTACGGACAAAAAACGTGATCGACCCGGCGCGCGATAGGGTGGCCGCGAGGCTTCCTCGTCACCGTGGACTAGCGTGATTCGAAATGCCCACAACGCCGAAACGATGAGAAAAGCCACGAGTGCGAATTGTCGAGTTGCCCCGAAAAACTGCATGATCGATTGATTTTCGGGAAGTTCAATCGACCAGGGCATACGATTCA
>JANMEB010000286.1:0-4571 GCA_031376585.1 Planctomycetota bacterium
GCGACAGCAATGGCCGCCACCAAAGTCGCACGCGCGTTGGCCATTTGGACTTGTTCGGCGGGCGACGGAACGGAACGCTCGGGAGACAGAATCGGAGTCAGCCACAAGACGGGACCTCCCAATGTCAAGCGTTGTCCGGGAGTCGGAATCGACGTGTCGTTTGGAGCCGAAATCGTTCCGGAAAACGGGGCCACGACGGCTATCGACTTGCCAGTTGGAATCATGACAACCGCGCCGAACGTCCGCCGCCGCTGCGTGTCTTGCTCGGTGATTGCTGCGAGAGCAATTCCCAGTCGCTGCTCGGCTTCGGGAGTGAGCGTGATGCGACCGATTTCGGTTTCCAGCGGCAGCTTTTCGACTTTGGCCGGAGCCGTTTTGGCGACTTTGTAAGCGTCGTGCTTAGAACATCCTGTTAAGACCAATGCCAATGCGACGAACAGGATCATTATTTTCATGGCGAACGACAGGTATGCTAATTTTGGGATTTTCTTTGAGCGCGGTTTTCAACGGAGTCGAATTCAAGCGGCGACCGCAACTCAATTCCAAATCGGCGGCGGCTCGGCATTTCGCGGCTGCTTGGTCGAGCATCCGGCGTTTGGCGTCGACATATTGCGAAGTCGTTTGCAACACGAGCAAGTACGACGTTCCGCCGTCTGCAAAACCTTTCTCGGCAATCTTCACTGCTTCCGCCAAGGCCGGCAACACTTCCGAATTGAGTGAATTGAAATTGTCGCTGGCTTGTCGGAATTGTTTTGAGGCCAGCCGAATCTGCTGCACGATTGAATCTCGAATCTGATCTCTATTGTAATTGGCGGCAGTCAGCTCTGCTTCACTTCGTGCGATCCCGCCTTCGTTTTTGTTGAAAATGGGAACGTCGAATCGAAGGCCGGGTCCCATTTCGTAACCCTTGTTGCCGCTGCCGTTCGCATCGGCGACGCCGTCGAAACGCCACCAGGCTTTGTGCGACAAACGGCAGCGCGACTCAGCCGCGCAGACCGCCCAATCGGCGGCTTGCAGGTCGGGACGGTTCGAAGTCGCCTGCTCGACTAGCTGATCAAGCGATTCGGCCGTCTCGTTGCAGTTGGTGAACGAGTCGGCTTGCAGGTTGTCGGCGTGTTCGGGAATCCCCATCAGCAACGCCAACTGCTCGCGCGCGATGCCGACGCTCTGTTCAAGCAGCGTCGCGTCGGCTTTTGAATTGAGCAGGTCGACGCGAGCTTGCATCGATTCAAGTTCCGCGATGTCCCCTGCTTGAAGACGCTTTTCGATTAGATCGGAAATGTTCTGCCGAATCGCAAGTGCTTCGAGCCCCAGCCGATGTTGCTCCGTTGCCAAAGCCAAATTCGCGTGGGCGACGCGCACATCGCGAACAAGTGTCAAACCGTTTTGCACCAGTTGTTGCGCGATTCGTTCGCAGTCTTTTTCTGCCAAAGCCATCCGTTCGGGTCGGAGTAGGAACGCTTCGATGGGAACGAAAAGCGTCCACTCCCATTGCTTGACGCCGGCCGGAATCATCGTTGAGAAACTGGGATTCGTCAGCAAACCCGCTTGAATAAAATCCCCTTCCGCCATTCCCATTTGCGCGAGCGTCGCATGAAACCCATCGTTGTTCGCAAGGGCCGTTTGGATCGCGACGTCGCTCGATAGAGCCTGCCCCGATTCGATTTCCGTCGGCAGAATGACTTCGCGCCCGCGGCGGCCTTCAATCGTCGCGATTCCCGTTCGGGAACCGAGTTCGCTTTCAACAAAACCGTGCGTTCGAAACGAATCCGTCGCGCAGCCAGTGAGTACGCACCCAACGAGTACAAATAATCTGAACCCCACCCCATCGGCGCACCTTCGCGCCGCGAGCGGAATGCAATTCGAGGTTTGGAGGGTTGATCTTTTCAAAAACGCACGGCTTCGTTCTGGTCGGTGATTCGTCGATACAATCCCATTCATTCCATCGACCGAATCCGCCCGCATTTTGTGCTTTCGGTTTAAAACCCCCGCGACCGTTACACGCGGAAAAGCTTAACACGAGGTCTTGGATGACACCGACGTGCGATTCGCCCCGATTCAGGGCGATTGAATCACCAACAAGAATTTTCCCCTGAGCCAAACGTTTTTTTGTGTTTGCGGCGGGCGACTCCCTCGCGCCGCGCGGGAAACATTAATCGGTCCAAAGGTCCAATCAATAGTCTGAACCAGCTCGAAGGTCTCGGATGCCTGACAGCGCTGTTCGAGAAATGTAGAATGCTCGATTGTGAAAGTGGCGGATGGGTTAAAAGTCGGTTGCAAATTCAACTGCGGTAGAGTCGTGATGTTTTTGGTTTGGGATGGCTTGGACGGGGCGGGAAAATCCACGCAGTTGGAGCGCTTGGCTGATTGGCTGCGCGAGGCGGGGCATGTTGTGGTGGGTTGTCGCGATCCAGGCAGTACGCAGCTTGGGAATCAAGTTCGGCAGCTCGTGTTGCAAAAATCGTCGATCGCAATCGCCCCGCGCAGTGAAATGCTTCTGTTCATGGTGGCGAGATGCCAACTGGTTCAAGAGATCATTCGCCCCGCGCTTGCGGCGAAGAGCATCGTGTTGTGCGATCGGTTTCAAATGTCAACGCTCGTCTATCAAGGACATGGCGGACATGTGCCGCTAGAAGAGATTCGCGCGGTTGGGCAAATCGCAACCGGTGGATTGGAACCCACGCATACTTTTGTTTTGGACTTGCCGACCGAAGTTGCTTTGTTGCGAATAGGACGAGGGCTCGATCGAATGGAGTCGCGGGGGGTGGAATATTTGGAACGCGTGCGTCAAGGTTTCTTGGCTGAAGCCCATCGCGCGGCCGAGCGATGCACGCTGATCGATGCGCGGCGAACGGCCGATGAAATGGCTCGCGAAATTCAAGAACACGCCCAACGGCTGTTGGCCGAACATCGGTTGCCAGCGGAGCAGCGCAAATGAGTTGGTCGGAAATCGTCGGGCATGAGTCGGTCGTCAACCGCTTTCGCCGAGCGGTGCAAAACGGTCGTTTGGCAAGTTCGTTTTTGTTTTGCGGCCCGTCGGGTATTGGCAAATACACTTTTGCCCGCAAGTTGGCCCAAGCTCTTTTATGCGAGGCCTCTGCACCGACGGTTCTTGAGCCGTGCGGAAACTGTTTGGGCTGTTTGCAAGTCGCTGCAGGAACGCACCCCGATTTAATCTTGGTTCAACGCCCCGCTGACAAGAACTTGATCCCACTGGAAAAGTTTATCGGCCCGGATGAAAGGCGAATGCAAGAAGGGCTCTGTCACGATCTGGGGCTCAAACCGTTTCGGGGCGGACGAAAGATCGCCATCATCGACGATGCGGACTACTTGAATCAGGAGGGTGCTAATTGCCTCCTAAAAACGCTCGAGGAGCCGCCTCCGAAATCGGTTTTGATCTTGATCGGGACGAGCCCTCAGAAGCAGCTTCCCACGATTCGTTCGCGTTGTCAGTGGATTCCGTTCGCACCCCTTTCCGGCAGCGAAATCGAGCGAGTCCTGGTCAGCGAGGGCTTGGCGGACGATGCAACCCAAGCCCGTCGCATGTCCCAACTCTCCGGCGGGAGCGTGCAACAGGCAATGTTGATGAAGGACGACGAGTTGGTTAAGTTCCGCGCGGCGTGGCTCGCACAGTTGGCCAGCCTCGATCCGGGACAAGAACAATTCGCCAAGTCCATCACGTCGATCGTTGACGCGGCCGGTTCCGACGCTGCCGTTAAGCGAGATCGCTTGCGGCTTGTTTGCGATGTGGCGGTCGATTTTTACCGGAATGTGCTCTGGTTCATCGCGGGGCTCGAAGGCACGACAGAACCTGATTTGCAGCAAGCTGCGCAGCGAGCGGCCGCGCAACTTAGTGGCGATAATGTGGTGATCATCCGGTGCTTGTCGCGTTGCGTTGACGCTTATCAGGAGATCGCGGCCAACGTCAACACCACATTGTGGGTCGATTGTTTGTTGAGCGATTTGGGCCGACTTTCGCGCGGTGAATTCGTAGCGGTCGAATACGCCTAATGCATTGTGAAACAAGACTTTTAGGGCTTCGGTTGCTCGATCTCTAAAATGTCGCCTGACAAAGCACGAGGATTTTTCTATTGTGGCGACGAAGATTTTGCGGCTTGCCAGCGGAGCCCTTTTCGGCGCAACAGAAACGCGACGAATATTAGTAACGCGCAGAGCCCAACCACGGAGAACAGATTGGCTTCTGGAACCGAGACCAAATTGAACGAGGTTAGATTCCAGTTCGCCGTCCGAGTGTTCAGGTTGTTTATCTTTTCGTTGAAGTTGGCGGAAATTGTAAACGTGAAAGTTCCCACGTTTAACGAAGTTGTTTGGGAGAATGCCTGAGCATTTCCTGCTCCCGCCGTCGCGCTTTGCGATAGAAAGGTGGATGGCCCCGACAAGGTCCAGCGTATCGAATCTGGCAAAGTCACCGAATCGTTGACAAAACCCCACGTGCCGCCTAAAGCAAGGCTTGTATTCGTTGTGGTCGTAAAAACAAGGGTCAAAGTCGACAAGCCATGGTGAGTGTTTCCTGGTTTCGCCGCGAGGATTTTCGATTCGGTAATCAAGCC
>JANMEB010000301.1:0-4332 GCA_031376585.1 Planctomycetota bacterium
GGCGACTGACAGGGCCGGGAATTGTCGCTTGTGATTTGGAAAATCCAATCGAGATTCGAGCGTTTTTTGAGAAGTATAAATTCAAATCGGTCCTCAACTGTGGCGGAAGTTGCGCGTTGAAATCGTGCGAACTAGATCCGGTCATGGCGCGGCGCGTTAATGTGTTGGCCATCGAATCGCTGCTAAATCAAATTGCAGATCAAGACGTTCGGCTTGTACATTTGTCGATCGACCTCGTTTTCTCCGGTACCCGATCAGGCAATTACGTTGAATCGGATGTGCCAGATCCGGTGACCGTTTACGGCGCGACCATGTTAGAAGCAGAACAAATCGTTTTGGCTCGTCGAACTGGTGCCTGTATCTTGCGAATTTCGCTGCCGATGGGTGTAAGCTTCAACGGACACGCTGGGGCGATCGACTGGATTCAATCCCGTTTCCGGAAGGGCTTTCCGGCAACGCTGTACTTTGACGAAGTCCGCACGCCCTCATATGTCGAATGCATGAACGATTTATACGAACGATTGCTTTCCAGCGAATTGGCCGGAATATTTCATGCAGGCGGCCCGCGGAAGCTCACTTTGTTCGAAATCGCGCAAATCGTGAATCGTGTCGGCGGCTATGATCCACGCTTGCTCAAAGGTTGTTACCGAGTCCAAGCCGGTTCAATACCCCCCCGTGCTGGGAACGTCACGTTGATCTCAAATAAACTTCAAATTGCTCTTGGATTTCAGCCGATGTGCCAATGGCCGTTGTTTGACCACCAAGTCCCCGATCATCGGAACTGGCATTTTGAACGGGAAATCGATTCGCACTATTCCCCGCAGGTTCTAGCTGAGACTTTGTATCAGCGTCCAGCACGCTAATTAGCGGATCGCCACGAATGTGCGACAAACGATAATGCCTCAGGTCGCGTTTAATTAATAAAATTGCATGGTGAGTTATAAGGGAACGAATCGACGGAGTTTGGAAACGGAAGATTGAAGTCATAGCTTTTTCGGTTAGAATTTAATTACGTCAAAGGGGCGTGTCGAAAGTTGATCTGGGGCGATGAAGTCAGTTCGCTTTTTCATGAGTTGTCAAAAGGATTTTCACTCGGGCTCTGCCAATTAGTCGGGGCCGGAAATTGCGATATTGGATCGTGAGGAGACTATGCAAGTTCACGATAGTTGGAGCGTGAGCATTGGACGTTGGATGGGCGTTCCAATTCGTCTTCATTTTTGCTTGCTGTTGTTTTTCATTTTGATCTCGGCGATTGGTTGGATTTCCTCCGGCACGGCGGTCGCGACCATACTCGCATTTCTCGTGGCGATTACCTTTCATGAGCTGGCGCACATCTTCGCCGCAGTCAACTTGGGCGGTTCGATCAATAAACTTGTGTTGGCACCGTGGGGCGGTCAATCGGAATTCCTGTTGCCCAATTCGGCTCGTGCACAAGGCGTTGTGTACAGTGCCGGTATTTTCGCCAACGGCATGATGTTTCTATTAGTCGCCAGTGCACTGGTGCAACTTGGACATGCATCGCCTTGGGAGTTGATTCATCCGTTGCGTCCGAACGCGATGACCGGTGACACGGAAATTGCCTTTTTGAAAATCTTTTGTTGGGCCAATTTCCAAATTGCTTTCGTCAATTGTTTGCCGGCCTATCCGTTTGACGGAAGTCACCTTTTGCGCATGTTCATTTGGGGCAATAACAAGCACATTGGGCGGCATCGGCTTGAAACATCGGTCATGGCGGTCTCGCATATGGTGGCCGTTTCGCTGCTAGTATTGGCTTTGTTTGCGTTCTCCAGAAACTATAGCGAAGGCCCGCTGCAACCGGTGTGGGCTATCCTGGCGAGCGCTGGTCTCATTTTGATCTTCGCGTCACGGCAAGAGTTCTTTAGGAAAACGTCAGCAGGAGATCGGGTCTCCCATCCACAAGTATCGAAGGCTGGGGACGATGACATGATTGACTTCGAAGCAGTTTACGATGAAGACAGCGATATCTTTGAATTTGAGCAAGATCCGAATGATACGATTTCGCAATGGCTTCGCCAAAAGCAAGAGGAACGGCAGTTGGTGGAATATGAAATCGAAAAAGACGACGAAGTTCGCGCTGACGGCATCTTGGAAAAATTGCATCAGTCGGGTAAGGAAAGCTTGACCGAGGAAGAGCGAACTGTGCTGCAACGGGTCAGCGATCGTTATCGACGTCGCCGGCGTCAGCTTCCGTCGTAAAGCTGATTCTTGCAGGTTTTAGCCGATTCTCTGGCGGGCGGCTTCGAACATCATCACGGCTGCTGTGACCGAAACATTGAGGCTGTCGGCTAAACCGCGCATCGGCAATCGGACGCATTGGACTTCATCGTCGGCCCAGATTTTCGAAAGACCGCGCGCCTCGTTTCCTAAAACAATCGCCGTGGGTTTCTTCAAGTCAACTGTCGTGTACAAAGCTTTTGCGTCGGGCTCAGCCGCGACAATCGAAAGTTTGTTTTGCAGAAGCCAAAGCTTAACGGTTTCCGATTCCGCAACAGCCGTTTGCAGACTGAAGATGCAACCAAGCGACGCGCGTATACTATTCGGGTGAAATAAATCGGTAATGGGAGACGCCAAGAGGAGCGCTGTTGCGCCGATCGCATCGGCCGAACGAGCCACCGCGCCAATGTTGCCGGGTTTTTCGACCGATTCCAGAACGATAACAAGCGGCGATTTGTTTAGCGCAATTCGGCTTAAATCCGAATTGGGGCGAGCGGCGACAGCCAGCATTCCGTCGACGCGATCGCCATACGCCAGTCGCGTGAACAAATTCAATGGCAGGTCCCAGATCGGTTTGCCCAGCGTCGCAAGTCGTGTTTCTGCGGAGGCGAAAACTTCGGGCTTGAGGATATCGCCGCAAATATAAATCTCGGCGATATTCGCGCCCGCATCGATTGCTCGAAGTGTTTCGCGGACGCCAAAAATAACGATTTGATCGCGCTGCTGACGTCCGCGATTGGTCAAAAGCTTCAGCGCGGCTTTGAACTTTGGGTTTTCCTGACTTGTAATTTGCTTCGGGTTCATGCATTCCACCGTGCGTAGGAACCGCAGGGCAATTCGCGGCCAGCCTGGTCGTGTTGGAAGACGTTGGCTGCTTGTGGTCCACCGACCATGAGGCGGCCGAACGCTTTGCCGACATGGTTTCTCAAAAATTCGCTCTCGAAGCCAGCGGTATGGGTGGAAACGACAACCATACGCAGTCGTTCGCCGACTAGTTCTCGCAACAAGTTGAGCAGGGGAACGAAATCGCGATCGAACTTCCACGATTCGTTTCGAGGTCCTCGCCCGTACGTTGGCGCGTCAACGACGAACCCATCGTACTTGGCCCCTCGTTTAATTTCACGCGTGACAAATCGGACCGCGTCTTCTACGATCCAACGGATGGGAGCCTTGGCTAAATTAGAAAGCTCCGCGTTTTTACGCGCCCAACGAACCGCAGCCGCCGAGGAGTCGACGTGCGTAACAGCGCATCCGCTGCTTGCCAACAACAAGCTGAATACGCCGGTGTAAGCGAACAAGTTGAGTATTCTGCAGTCCGCGACTAGCGATTGTGCCGCCCATTGCCAGTGTTCGTAATGCTCTGGAAACAGACCGACATGTCCGAACGCGGTGAGCTTAAGCTGCGCAAGCACAGGGCCGATGTTAACATTCCAAGGCGACTCGTCGGTCGATTTTGGTAACCAACTTCCACGTTTCCCATCATCGCTCTTTGCCAACACAAACTCGGTCACGTCGTTCCAAAGTCTAGGTCGCCGCGGCTTCGACTGCTCCGCTACGAGACAAGGCCGCACGAGTCGCCGACGACCAAATCGTTCGAGCTTGCGCCCGTTTCCAAAATCCAACAGTTCATAATCCGTCCACTTCGCAAGCTTGTTGGCCATAATTTCACACAGCGGTCGGCTAATTCCAAATCCACGTGTGCGGTAACCTTTGCTGGATTAAAAACACGGCGTTCTGCGTGACGTTTGTGTTGCGGACAACCAAGCATTGAAGTCCAGCGAGCCCTTGCAGCCGATGCAGGCCAGCGTCGGTTAGTCGTGTCCCTTCCAAATCAATTACTTGATACTTAGTGATTTCTGGAAGGGAAGTGATTTGCGCGTCGTCGTAGGGTTGGTTCCGCAAATCAAGAACTTGCCACGTGTGGCTTGCGTCACTGGATCGCCAGCGCCGCGCGCGAAAAAAATGTAATACGAGGTTCCATGCGGCCCTTTGCCACCAATTCAACGTTGCCGGCTGCCGCCGTGCGATTCGGCGAAATTCGAAAATTATATAGGCATACAGGCCAGCGAAACACGCGATCGCAGCCAAAACGAACCC
>JANMEB010000362.1:0-4063 GCA_031376585.1 Planctomycetota bacterium
ATAGTTCGCTTTCGTCCGGTTTGCCCGCGACGATCATCTCAGGTTTTCGCGAAAGGGCCTCGATCGTCTCCATACTAAATCGCCCACGCCGCGCGTCGATATGGCAGCGACCGCATTTCTCGACCAACGTCGGTGCTATCGCGGACGCAAAACTCACTCCTTCAGTCGAAGCCATTTCCGTCTTGCTCATTTGCGGATCGACCGGCTCAAGTTCTGGAATCTGAGGAAGTGCTGCTCCCTTCTCGATGAACGAGACTCGCAAGGTCGTCAGGCGAACCATGTCGACCGACAAGATGCGGCGTTGGGTAGGATCCGCCGTGGACAAAAATTCCTGGATTCGCTGGTGAGCACGCAACCAATATCCAACAGCTCGATGAGCGTCTGCCTTGGCAAATAGTTCCCCAGCTTGATCGATATCGCGACCAATTCGTTTGGCTTGGGCTCGCTGTTCAAATGTTGGCTCGTCGGCAAGCAACATTGAGCCAAGACACAGGGCGGCGAACGTCGCAAAAATGCTTTGCTTCATCATGAATGTACTTGCCTACATCGCAAACTCAATGGATTGCATTACACGAAAAACCTGCGTTGTTTTCGGCGGCTGTTCCTCCGCTGGGGAAGTAAACTTGGCGACCAGAAAAATCGCCAGCCCTAAAAATAGAAGCACTGCAACGATCAACCCGATGAATACGTATTTTTCGTTGGGATACTTTTTTCGTTTGCGGTTATTCGCAGATGGCATCGCTAATAGATCCGCCAATTCATCGGAAATGTCGGCGTGCGAATGATGAACCGCGCCATTTGCGGTAATCGGATTACTAGGAACCGCCAAACTGGCCGCGAGTGCCCCGTTTACTGACGCGCGCGGGGCCGGCGCTTTGGCTGCAGCCTCCATCGCGGCGACGCCCGAAGAATTACCTTGAGCAACCGAGTTAGTCACGCGAGCTGCCTTCAAAGCTTTTTCCAAGCCGGTCGCTCGGGATACGATGACTTTGTTGGAGTTAGAATTTTGCGTTTTCACAACGCTGGCGTTGACAGGCACGGTCGCGGTCCTGCTGACAGGCACCCTTTCGACATCGGGAATTTCGCGCTTGACGGAGAATGTCGACGACGCGGATTGTAAAGCGGATTCGTCTTGAATTGCCCGCAACTGTTTTGCAACCTCGCGACAATTCTGGAAACGAAGTCGCCGATCTTTACGCATCATCGTTTGGCACGCCTGCAACAAAGCGATGGGACAGTCGGGCCGATACTCTTCAATGGGAGTCGGCTCTTGCGTTTGATGCATTGCGATTCGTTGCGCCAACGTCCCTTCCGGAAACGGTGGCTTGCCCGTCAAAAGATAATAGAGCGAGCATCCCAAGCCATAAATGTCAGCACGGTGATCGACTTCGTGGCTGTTGACGGCTTGTTCAGGTGCCAAATAATCGGCGGTGCCCAAGACCTTTTCATGGTGAGCCATCGTCACCGAGTATTCTTCCTCGCGGAATAACGCCAAGCCCAGGTCGAGGACTTTGACTATTTCGCCGCTCGTTACCAACAGATTTGCGGGCTTCACGTCGCGATGAACCAACTTGGCATCATGCGCATGTTGTAGTCCAATCGCGGCTTGCAGAATGTAGTCCGTCGCTTCGCGATAATTGAGTGGCCCTTTTTTCTTGACCAAGTCATATAAATTCAGTCCCTCGACATATTCCATGACGAGGTAATGATTGTCGCCTTCTCGATCGATATCGTAAACGCGAACAATGTTCGGATGACCGAGCGCCGCGACAGCGCGGCCTTCGCGATAGAAGCGATCCAAGTAACTAGTATCGGCCACGCGGCCTTTCGGGAGAACCTTGATCGCACGGGGCTGCCGCAACAGGGTATGCTCGGCCAAGTACACGCTGCACATTCCGCCGCTGCCTAGCAATCCCAGCAACTTGTATTTGCCCAGGAAAAAGCCCTTGTACTTGCCGACGCGCAATTTCTCGTCATGCCACGCCGTAATGATATTGGCCTGAAGAAAATACTCGGCGACATGATCGAGGGTAACCGTCGCGCCATGACGCTGCCTCAAATCCGTAACCGCCTCTAGTAAGCGCGGTCGCGGAACCAACCCGCTGCGCTCCAACATCGCCAAATACTGCTTGGGACTCTGTTCCGCCATTCGGTTCGCCTGTAGGATGACCAACGATCAATCGCACTCAGTCGCTAAACGATTGAGTGCGATCCAAATTCGCGCATTAATAAAGGATCCGTACGAGGCCAGTAGGTCTATTCTAATCCATTGCTTCGACTTGCCAAACTGGCCGAAATAAGTTTCCCGTTCTTCGTCTGATTCCGCTGCCGATTATGTCGAATTGCAGCTTGCCGAAACACTTGGCGGTATTCGCAAAATACTGGGAGCCCGGCGAAGTCAAAACGCGTCTTGCGAATACGATCGGCAGATTGGCGGCAAGTCAAATTCACCGAGCGTTTGTCGTGGGCTCACTTCACCGTTTCAACGGACTTTCCGTGCGCCGAAGCCTCGCCGTTTGGCCAGCCGAGCGGACACGTCACTTTGAATCGCATGCCCCACATGGGTGGGGAATTATCCCGCAGGCCCCCGGGGACTTAGGGATTAAATTGTCCGAGTTTTTTCGATCGCAACTCGCCGAAACTCAACAACGCATTGTCGTCATCGGATCGGACAGCCCTGATTTGCCGTTAAATTACATCGCCGAAGCGTTCGAGTTGCTTCTCCATCACCAAGTCGTCATCGGCCCCGCAGTCGACGGCGGATACTATCTCATCGGCATGAATAAATTTACTCCGATGTTCGACGAAATCGATTGGGGAACGCCCCAAGTCCTGGCCCAAACGGTAAAGCACCTTGAGCGATTGGAAGTCGGTTTTGTGTCATTAGGATCTTGGCCCGATGTCGACCATTGGAATGACCTTCTGCAGTTGCAAGCAAGACTAGCCGAATGCCAAACCGATCCGGCAGCAACGGATTTGCTTCAACGCATTAACGAAATAATTGCAATGGTGCCGCAATGAGTCGACACCTAGTTGTCGTCGGCGGCGGCGTCATCGGTTTGTCGATCGCTTGGCAAGCAGTGCAGCGAAATTTTGTCGTAACACTTATCGATCGCGGCCGGATTGGTGCCGAAGCATCTTGGGCGTCGGCTGGAATTCTTCCCTATGTGAATCCGCATACGGCTCAGCATCCGTTGGAGAAACTTGCCGCCGCAAGCCATGAACTTCACCCTCGGTGGTATCTGGAACTTCGCACGGCAACCGGTATCGATTATGAGCACCATGTCGCTGGAACCATTCACTTTGCGCGCACTCGTGCGGAAAAGGCAAGCCTCATCGGTTTGGAACAGCATCACCGCGACGAACAATCTCCTTTTCAGACTCTGACGATGGACGAGCTTGGCAAAGCAATTCCTTCGATGCAGCATCTAATTGAAAGCCATCAAATAACGTATGCCACCAAGTTACTGGCGGATGCACAGCTTCGTTCGCCGCGTTTTTTAGCGGCACTTGCTGCCGCGTGTCGACAAAATGGCGTCCGAATCGTGGAGCAAGTCGGCGACGTTCGTTTAACATCACGAAACAATCTCATTCATTCTGCGGAATCGGAGGCCTTCGGCTCGATCGCTGGCGATGAATTTTGCGTGGCAAGTGGAGCTTGGTCGGGTGAGTTGTTGCGTCCGTTAGGACTGAAAATCGATTTCGTTCCAATTCGCGGTCAGATGGTGCTCTACCAATTGGACCGTCGGCCGTTTTCGTCAGTCGTTTACGAAGGTGGCAACTATCTTGTGCCGCGCACTGACGGCACGTTGCTCGTAGGTTCGACTTTGGAGGACGTCGGGTTCGATCGATCGACCACGCCGGAAGCGATTAATATCTTGTCGCGTTTCGCCGGCGAAATTGTTCCCGAGATTGCCGACCGCACTCCGAATCGCGTTTGGGCTGGGTTGCGTCCTGCAACATTTGACGGCTTTCCCTACATCGGTCGCGTCGTCGACTTTCGCAATCTAACCCTCGCCGCCGGACACTTCCGCGCCGGAATTCACTTGGCACCGATCACAGC
>JANMEB010000365.1:0-7285 GCA_031376585.1 Planctomycetota bacterium
CAACCGGCGAGTTGACATTTTTTGCGCCTCCGGACTTTGAGACTTTTTCCGATTCGAATGGAGACTTCGTTAATGAAGTGGTTGTACAATCCAGCGATGGTGGATTGATCGATCAACAGTCCATTTTCGTCACCGTGACGAACGCGAACGAGTCACCGACGAGCATCGTGCCGAGTGTATTCAACGTTGACGAGAACACGCAAACTGGCGCAGGGTATTCGGTCGGTGTACTGTCGGCGACGGATCCCGATGCGAGCGACACGAAATCATTCAGCATCGTCGGCGGTACGGATTCTTTGAAGTTCTCGATCGGCGGTGTCAATGGCAATGAACTAGTCGTAACCGATGGAGTACTTGATTTTGAGCTACAAAGCTCATATCAAGTCATCGTCCGCGTGAGCGATGGCGGAGGATTGTCCTATGACAAAACGATCGCCGTCAACGTTAACAACCTCAATGATAGCCCGACCGCAATAACGCCGATTACCCTTTTGGTAGACGAAAATATTGACACGTCAGGCGGTTGGAACTTAGGCGGACTGCTCGCGACAGACCAGGACGCAGGTGATTCATTCACGTTTGCAATATTTGGGGGTGCCGACGCATTGAAGTTCTCGTTGGGTGGGTTGGGCGGCAATTCGCTGGTGCTAGATGATGGCCAACTGAACTTCGAACGGCAAGATTCCTACGAAGTCATCGTTCGGGTGACCGATGCCGGCGGCTTGACGCATGACGAAACGATTCGAGTTTCTGTTCGGGACTTGAATGAGGCCCCGACGAATGTTCTGCCGAGCGTCTTTACGGTTGCGGAAAACACCGACACGTCAGCAGGTTTGAGCTTGGGTCAATTCGTCGCGACGGACGAAGATATTGGCGACACGTTTACCTATTCGATCATCGGCGGACCTGACGCGGCCCGATTCACGATGGGCGGGTTGGCCGGTGATGAATTGATTTTCTCGGCTGGAGTGCTCAACTTCGAAGTCAAGTCATCCTATAGCGTACTGGTTCGAGTGATTGACGGCGGCGGCTTGTCTTACAATACGACCGTTGTTGTGGCCGTGATCAACGTCAACGAAAACCCAATGGCGACGAGTGACCTTTTCGGTGTCGCAGAAGAGCAATTGCTAAGCGGTAACGTGCTCGCAAACGACGTTGATCCTGACAACGACAGCTTGACCGCGCAACTGGTATCAGGTCCCGCGAATGCAGCAAGCTTTCAGTTAAACGCTAACGGCACCTTCACGTATACGCCGAGCACGAACTATTTCGGAACGGATTCGTTTACGTATCGCGCTGGCGACGGATCGCTAGATTCCTCGCTAATCACGGTTACGATCAGCATTAGTAATGTTAACGATGGTCCGATCGGAGTTGCGGACCGTTATATTTTACCCGCCGATTTGCAAACCATCATCGTCAACTCGGTCACCGCGAATGATATCGACGTCGACAATCCGACGTTGGTTGCGATACTGGTTCGGCAACCGTTGTTCGGGGACTTTCAATTTAATTCGAACGGAACCTTTACCTATAAGCCGTTTGGCGGGTTCGTCGGCACGGATTCGTTTGCCTACCGCCCGACCGATGGCATCGCGACTGGAGCGGAAATTTTGGTCCAACTCGAAGTCGTTTCTGCGGGCACACAAAATTCACATACCGGCGTAGTGACCCTTGCCATTGCGGACACAATAAAAGAGCTGCCAAGGCACACAGAAACGACAACAAAATCTATAACTATGTTAAGTGATAGCGAACCGAACGCAGGCAGATTGGTAGACATTCTCGCGTCGAGTAACCCGATCAATAACGAAATAAATTCGGGAGTTATGGACACCGATATCTCCAGTCAATTGAGTGCCGGCTTGAGAATGGGTGACGAAGACCGGGCGGCCTCAATACTAGATTTTATTCTAAGTGTCAGTCAGACGTTGAATCGAACGGTTGGCAATGAGCAGGCGGATGCACTTCTTCGGAGCGGGCTCTCGCTGATTTTCGACATGCAGCGGATGTCGGAGCAATTGGATTCCCTCGGCGAAAGCGTATCCAAGGAGCGGCGAGGCTTGACGACTGCGGAAATGGGTTTTGCTATTTCCACGGTTTCGATGACCGCTGGTTACTTAATTTGGTCGCTCCGCGGAGGCATGCTACTGGCCACGTTCGTTACTTCGTTACCCTCCTGGCAATGGATCGATCCACTTCCCATCTTGGAAAGCTATCCCGAATCCGCTCGCAAACAGTCGAAAGAAGAATTGGATCGATTCTTTCACGACGCTCCACGCCGAAATTAGTCTCCGATCCGGTTGTACCTGAGTCTTGTCCCTAGCCCGATAGCAGAACGTATGAACGCACATTGGTTTCAAAATTGCAAAGAACAGTTTGCGACTTGGTCGCACATCGCGATACCCAAGCGCAAAAATGCCGGTACAGCCTCGCCGCAAGTTTCTGCTCTTGAAGCAAGAATCTTATTCGATGCGAATCCAAGTTTCGGTGACGCCGACGAACTCGTTGGCCTCGACTTAAGCCTGGACTTCGAATCGCTATTCCAACCAGCCGACCTGCCATTGCATTTTTCTGGCTCGATACAAGTCGACGGTAGCTTAGACGTCGAATTATCTGATGATTATAGCCCGCAGATGCCCTTGGATGATTTGAATATCACTGCCGAAGCTGAAATTTCCGCAGTAGGTAGAGAGATCGTCGTCATTGATGCTTCCGTCGACGACTACCAAACCATTCTCGACGGAATTGGGACGCAAGCTGGAATAGCGCGGGATATTACGGTGTTGATCACGAGGCCCAATCAAGACGGAATCGGCGAGATTACTGCTCTTTTGACTCAATTAGAGAATGTGACAGCCATACATATCATCTCGCACGCGCGCGACGGCGAAATATTCTTGGGAAACTCGGTCCTCAACTTGAATTCGCTGGCGGATCGCGCCGGTGACTTGGCAATTTGGCGGGCACATCTCAGTTCAAGTGCGGACCTATTGATATACGGATGCGATCTGGCAGCCAGCGATGTAGGCGAACAGTTTGTAGACCAGTTGGCTGTTCTGACCGAGGCCGATATCGCGGCCAGCGACGATCTTACAGGTCATGAGTCATTGGGTGGCGATTGGGAACTGGAATATCAGGCCGGATGGATCAACACATCAAGTTTGGCATCGTCCCACTTGTTCGATCCGTGGTTTGGGCTCCTGGCAACGACAACCAGTACTGTGTCATCCGGAAATCAGGAGACCACCGATGATAATGGTGGATCTCAGCATGCAATTGCAATGGACGCGGCCGGTAATTTCGTTGTTGTTTGGTCCAGCGATGACAATGCAGTCGGCCGCGACACCGATGGCTATGGTGTGTATGCGCAACGATACGATCGATTTGGAGCCAAAGTTGGGGTGGAAATTGTGGTCAATAACCAACGCGTTGACGATCAAAACCAAGCATCTGTCGCCATGGACGACGCCGGAAACTTCGTGGTTGTGTGGGCAGACCATACGACGTCGGGGCCGGGGAGCGCGATAAAGGTTATGGCCAAGCGATATGACGCCAATGGCAACACGATTATGTCGGACACGCAAATTACGTTAAGTAGCAATGACTCGATCAATCCCTCGGTGGCGATGAACTCGGGTGGTGAATATGTCATCGCGTGGCAGAACGCCTCGACAAGTGAAGACGTCTATGCTGCTTTGTTTGATTCCAACGGTGCAACTTTAGCCACGAGCTTCCGAGTTCACGCCGCCTCACCTGATGCGGAAATCAACCCATCGGTTGCAATTGCGGACAATGGCTCATTTGCCGTTTTCTGGCAAGACTCGGCGGAGTCACATGGAAATCGATTTGATCGATTCGGCGCAAGCGAATTAGTGTCGCCCTTGACGATCGTTGGGTCGTTACCTGGGGTGGCGATCGACAACGACGGCAGCATGTTGCTGACATACAATTCAGGGAACGAAATCTGGGCCGACAAATATTCCCCGGGCGGCTTCCTGACGAGTTCCCAGTCCTTGTCCGCTCCACTAATCTGGGTTTCAGATCCAACCGTATCCCGAGCCAACGATGGCTCCTATACTGTTTCGTGGAATGCTGATGGAGCAGGTTTTGATTTCTCCAATGTCTTTGTCGCGCAGTTAGCCTCGACTGGAGCCGTTATCGGAGTAAGCGAAATCCTCGATACGGCTTTCCAAAGTTCCGGATCGGTCTCCGCGTACGACGTCAATCATTATGCATACGCCTACACAACGCGAGTATTTGTTGAGGGTGATGTAGAAGTTGGTCAGGTAGGCACTTGGGGTTCGCCACCAACATCAACCGATACCTTTAGACCTACCAATGAAGACATTTCGTATATCTTCGCCCCCAGCGACTTTCCGTTTGCTGACGCCGACAGTGATCCGTTCACGCAGATACGAATCTTGACGAATGCCACCAATGGATCATTGCTGCTTAGCGGCGCGGCAGTTCTGCCCTTGCAAGTCGTCACTGTTGCACAGCTCGTTGCGGGGCAACTTGTATTCGTTCCGAATGCTAATGAAAACGGCGCTCCATATGCCACATTCGATTTCCAAGTCAATGACGGCAATTCCTATTCCAGTGCTCAAACATTCACGATCAACGCAATTCCGGTTGACGACCCACCACAAATACTCCCTCCAACGACGTTCAACGTTGCGGAAAACCAAACCATCGTCGGAACAATTACCGCTTCCGACCCAGACTCGGCAATCCTCAGCTATTCAATCTTCGGCGGCGTCGATTCGGCTAAGTTTGCAATCGATGGTTCGACTGGCGCCCTTCGCTTTGGCACCGCACGCGATTTCGAGACGCCGACAGGAACTGGAACGAACAATATCTATGATGTCATCGTGCAAGTGAGCGACGGTGGCTTGACCCACACGCAAGCCCTAACTGTGACGGTTACGGACGTCGATGAGTTTGACGTGGGCACCGTCAGCGATATAAACCTCGCCGCCAACGCCGTCGCTGAAAATGCAGTTAATGGTGACGTTGTTGGAATTACCGCATTTGCAAGCGACGCCGATGCGACGACTAATGTGATTACTTACACACTCGACAACAGCGCCGGGGGTCGATTCGCAATCAATGGGTCGACTGGCGTGGTGACGGTGGCGGGCGCCTTAGACTATGAGACTTCGACCAGCCACGCAGTGACTGTGCGGGCGACGTCGGCGGACGGTTCGTTCTCGACTCAAATCTTCACGATCAACGTGACGAACGTCAACGACGCGGGCGTCGCGCCAGTGACGGACATCGATGCAGCGGCCAACACGGTTGCTGAGAATTCAGCGGTCGGAACGATGGTTGGCGTGACGGCCAATGCTACTGACGTGGATGCGACGGATACGGTGACTTATTCGCTGGACGACACAGCCGGAGGTCGATTCGCAATCAACGGGTCGACTGGCGTGGTGACCGTCGCCAACGGCACACTTTTGGACTACGAGGCGGCCACCTCGCATGACATCATCGTGCGGGCGACGAGCAGCGACTCTTCGTTCAGCACGGCCTTGTTCACGATCAACATTGACCCGGTTAATGACAACAGCCCGACGATCACCAGCAATGATGGCGGAACAACCGCGTCGATCAATCTTGCGGAAAATAGTACAGCCGTGACCACCGTGACCGCCAATGACACCGATTTAGCAAGTCAGACATTGAGCTATTCGGTTATTGGCGGCGCGGATTCAGCCAAGTTCCTCATAGATTCGCTAACGGGTGGACTTTCGTTTGTAAGCCCGCCGGATTTCGAATCTCCTGACGACTTCGGGGCAAATCGCACTTACGAAGTCATCGTCGGTGTAAGTGACGGCTTTGGGGGATCGGATTCGCAACTCTTGAATATTTCAGTGACTCCGCTCAACGACAATGCGCCCGTCTTTTCCTCGCCGGCAACGTTCAATGTCAATGAAAACGCAACTGCGGTCGGCACTGTTGTGGCGACAGATGCGGATCAAGCGGCGCAAACTGTTTCCTTTTCCATTGCGGGAGGAGCCGACGCCAGTAAATTCACGCTTTCCGGCAACAGTTTGAGATTTAACTTCGGCCGCAATTTCGAGTCGCCAAGAGATTTCGATTCGGACAACGTCTATGAAGTCGACATTCGAGCGACCGATGGTTTCGGCGGTACAACGATTCAATCCGTGTCGGCAGTTGTACTCAATGTGAATGAATCTCCGAGCAGCATTACGCCAAGAGACATTTTCGTAAATGAGAACACCGATACAACTTCTGGATATCGAGTGGGAGTCTTGACTGCCCTTGATCCGGACTTGGCCGACTCACATACATTCAGCATCGTCGGCGGCGACGATCGCAACAAATTTGCACTGGGTGGCATCAATGGCAACGAACTCATTCTGACTGCTGGGATCTTGAATTTCGAAAGCGAAGACCGGTATGAGGTTCGAATCCGTGTGCGAGACGCCGGAGGTCGTTCCACTGAACGAGAAATCAGGGTGCATGTCAGGGACCTCAACGAAACACCAACGGCGCTAGAACCCGATAACTTCAACGTGGACGAAAACATTGATACGACGCTCGGGCGATTTCTTGGCATCCTCGACGCAACGGACCAAGACGATAACGAGTCGTTTACCTATGCCATTGTCGGCGGCGCGAATGCGTCAAGCTTTTCGCTGGCCGGCGGTACCGGTGACAGGCTGGTCCTATCGGCTGGCGTATTGAACTTTGAGAATCAAGCTTCGTACGAGGTAATCGTTCGGGTTACCGACTCTGGCGGATTGTCGTTCGACCAAGCAATTACAGTTGACGTAAACGATGTCAATGAAGCACCAACGGCAACTGGAGAATCGATTACGCTGCTCGAAGGTGCCACGCACTCAGCGCTTAGTGGCTGGTTAATGCTAAATGATGTCGATCCAGAAAGCGATGTCTTGACGGCATCTGTCGTCTCGGGGCCTCAGCACGGTAGCCTGCAGCTTTTGTCCGACGGGACATTCATTTACCAACACGATGGCAGCGAAACAACCAGCGATCGTTTCCAGTACGCGATCAATGACGGAAATGGACATTCCGCAGCAGCCTGGGTTGATATTGCAATCACTCCGGTCAATGATTTGCCCGATGCACGTCGGGATACGATTGTCTTGTCCAGTTTTTCGCCGCTCGTGATCGACGCATCGGTGTTGCTGGCGAATGATACTGACGCCGAAGGGGGCCTAACCATTTCATGGGTTCGTTCCGGCCTAAACGGAACTGTATCGCTCGGAACCGACGGCAAGATTTACTACAC
>JANMEB010000631.1:0-5304 GCA_031376585.1 Planctomycetota bacterium
CGATGTGCGTGCCTCTGTTGATGGCCGCAGAACTTGCCTATGCGCAACAATCGCGACCGTTTATTTTGCCGGAACAGCGAGTTTTGGAAATTCGCGATACTGACCAAACGCAGTCGTCGCAGTTGCCGCCCGTCGACGTACCCTACACCGTTTCTAGTCCGGATACGGCGCTGACTTCAGACCCTTTGACGTTGGACCAAGCGATCCGTATCGCCCTTGAAAACGCTGAAGTAGTCCGGTTCCTGGGCGGAGTGACGGCATCCACTAGCGGAAGAACCATCTACGACGTCGCGATTGCCAATACTAGCATTGATGAACAGAATGCCCTTTTTGATCCGAGCCTGAACGTAACCTCAACTCTGGGCAAGATTGACCAGCCAGGATTTGATGCCACCACGCCGCTGATTAGGGGATCGAGTACGGACTCCGTGAGCACATCGGTCGGATTGACCAAGCGGATGTTCAACGGCGCCGACGTTGGATTGAGCGTGACGCCGGTCGGCTCATATTTTCAACGCGGGCCGTTTCTGCTCAATCCACAATTCACCAACGGCGTGGAAATGACGCTGCGTCAGCCGTTGTTACGCGGATATGGGCGTGCGGCGAATTTGGTTCCGGTCGTCGTGGCGCGAATTGACACCGAGCGATCCTATTTTCAGTACAAGGATGCGGTTCAAGAGCTGATCCGTGGCGTAATTGAAGGATACTGGTCGCTGGTTTCGGCACGGGTTGAAGTCTGGGCTCGAGAGCAGCAGATCGAACAGGCCGAGTTCGCCTTCAAGCGGGCCGAAGCGCGTAAGGAAGAGGGTTTGGAACGAGCGGCTGACGTTGCCCAAGCTCGTTCGGCTCTGGCTAACTTCCGCGCCAGTTTGATTACCGCGCGGTCCAACCGGATCCGCAGCGAAACGGCACTTCGAAATCTTTTGAAACTTCCTCCTTCCGGCAATTCGGAATTGGTTCCTGTGTCCATTCCGGTCCGTGACAAGGTTGATTTTGATTGGGAACTACTTTTGGCTATGGCCGAGCGCCAACGGCCGGATATCGTCGAATTGAAACTGATTGTCGAAGCAGACCAGCAACTTTTGTTGCAGGCCAGCAACTCAGCACGGCCGCAATTTGATGGAATTGCGAACTATCGGTGGGATGGGATTCAAGGCGAATTACCCGATGGATCAATCTTGAGTTCGAGCGGCGGCCAATTCGCCGGCTGGAATGTCGGAGTCAACTTTTCGGTTCCGATCGGGCTACGGCAGTCGAGGGCCTCATTGCGGCGCCAGGAACTGGTGATTTGCCGCGATAAAGCGAATCTCGATCAAGGCGTGCGCCAGATGGTTTATGACTTGACCTCCACCTACCGAAACATCGCCCAATTTCATGACCAGATTGACGCGTTCGGGGAAGCCCGCGGAGCGGCACTTGTCAACTACGAAAACCAAAAGGGCGAATTCCAGGCAGACCGCCAAGGGTTCCTGAATGTGCTTCAGGCAATTACCGATTGGGGAAACGCAGTGGCCCAAGAAGCTAGTTCAGTGACTCAGTACAATTCAGAACTGGCTGGTATCGAACGGCAAACGGGAACTATTCTGGAATCACACGGGATTGTTTTTTACGAAGAGCGATTCTGCTCGCTTGGCCCTCTCGGCAGACCAGGAGCGCAGGCGACTTACCCCTCAGCTCTTCCTGCGACTGGAGACGAAACGCTCCGCTATCCTGATTCCGGCAAACCCGCCGAAGCGGCCTTTGATTTAAAGGACCTCGGCTCCAGCATGAAAGAGGACAAAGCCAACGATCCGCCAGAACCTGAATTGAAACCCGCGCCGTTCCCGGACGATTCTGGGTCAACCATCGACCAGCTTCAACAGCGTCCGAATCCTTTGGACGAATCCCTCCGGGAATTCTCAAGGTTAAAGCCGCTTCCGCGATAGGCATCACTCGTACCTCAATGCCTCGATCGGGTCGAGTTTACTCGCGCGGCGAGCTGGGTAGAAGCCAAAGAAGACGCCGACGGCGGCGGCAAAGACAAAGGCCATGATGGCGGCAGGTATGGAAATTACGACGGGCCATTTGGTGCCGGTCGAAACGGAATTGATCAGCGCGGTGATTCCATACGACGCACCAATCCCCAGCGCGAATCCGATCATTCCGCCGATGCAGGAAAGCAATACGGACTCGACCAGAAACTGCATCAGGATGTCGCGTGAGCGAGCACCGACTGCCATGCGAATGCCGATTTCGCGAGTTCGCTCGGTGACCGAAACGAGCATGATGTTCATGATTCCGACGCCGCCAACAACCAGAGAAATTCCAGCAATCGAAGCCAGCATCAGCGTCATGGTACCGGTGATCATCCCTAGCATGTTGGCGATTTCCGTAGTGGTTTTCACTTCAAAGTCGGCGACTTGTCCTGGATTGATTTTGTGACGGTCCAGCAGCAATTGCTTGATCTGGTCAGACGCCTCGCCGATTCGCTCGGTCGATCGAGCTGACGCCATGATCGCATGCACGTCGTCAAAAGAAGAACCTTGCAAAGTTCTTCGCACCGTGGAATAAGGCATGAGGACGATACTGTCCTGGTCCTCGCCGACCATGTTGGCACCTTTGGACTCCAACACGCCGATGATCGTAAACGGCTTGTTCCCGATGCGGATTCGCTCGCCCATCGGATCGGCAGTCTGAAACAGTTTGACGACCAGCGTTTTGCCGACCACGCAGACTTTTTCAGCTTTTTCGATTTGGGCTTCGTCAAAAAAAGTCCCATATCGGATCGGCCAATTCCGAACCTGTAAGTAATTTTCGCCAACGCCAAACATCTCGTTGGGGCTGAAATTCAGATTGCCGTAGACGACTTGGCCGCCTGTTCCGACGAGCGGCGACGAAGCGAGAATGCCAGTGCATTCTTTTTCGATCGCGCTGGAATCAGCGGCGGTCAAAGTATTGATTTTGCCACTTCGCACCCCACGCCGTTGCATTTGGGACGGCTGTACAACAATAACGTTGGTACCGAAACCTTCGAGTTCACCACGGACGAGCGCACTGGCACTTTGGCCGATCGAGACCATCGTGGTGACGGCGGCGATTCCGATCACCACGCCAAGGACCGTCAAGCCAGCGCGCATTTTGTTCTTGGCGATTGCTCGAACGGCAATATTGAGGGTCTTGAGTGGCGACATGGGAATGACTTTCCGTTGAGGGAGACCGGGAATCGCCTAAGGCATTTGAAATCAGCGACGGCACACGGTGTGTGCCTGCCACGGTAAAGAGGAATGGCGACGGCACACGGAGTGTGCCTGCTACGGTAAAGGAAATTGACAACGGTAAACGGAGTGTACTTACTAGGGTCGTAGGCACACTCCGTGTGCCGTCCGCAGTGGACTACTTTGTTCCTGTCGATTATTTTTCACCCACGGCTTTGAGGCCGGTAACGAGTTCGGTATTTTCAGTGAGGTCGCCGGAGACCAGCGTGGTGAACTTATTGTCGCTGATTCCGATTTGGACTTCCACGGCCCGCAAGAACTTCCCGTCGACTTTCCAAACATGACGCTTTTTTGATTTGATGTTAGATTCGACTCGTTCGGCGGCAGGCGGCTTTGCTGCCGCAGATTCGTCGACTTCCGGTTCGACCGTGTCTTGGCTTACCCCTTCAAGGATTTTTCGGTCGTCCTCGTGTACATACTCGGGTTTCGGCGGATAGAAGCGAAGCGCTGCCTTGGGAATGAGAATCGCATTTTTTTCGTGCATGATTTGGAAAGTCAGATTTGCTGTCATTCCCGGCAACAACTTTAGGTCAAGGTTTTGCGCACCTACCACTACGGGATACGTAACGACATTTTGGTTAGTGATCGAGCTAAAGCGGACCTCCTCGATCAACCCATGGAACAAGTCGTTCGGAT
This sequence comes from Planctomycetota bacterium, assembly GCA_031376585.1. Lineage (GTDB taxonomy): Bacteria > Planctomycetota > Planctomycetia > Pirellulales > Pirellulaceae > JANMEB01. Next base: position 3,891 of record JANMEB010000631.1, read on the forward strand.
AGGCGCTGACGGTAAACGTAACGGGCTGTTTGTCGATTTCCGCTTGACGGATCAAACCGATTTCCGATTCGTCCACGTCGGCAAAAACGTGCATCTTTTCTCGCATCCCGACTCCGACCACAAATAACTCAGGCGTCTGGAACTGCGCGGCGATGGTTTGCCCCGGATCTACTTTGCGGTCGATGATAATACCATCTTCGGGCGAACGAATTTCGGTGTAGTCGAGATTGGCTTGGGATTGAGTCAACGATGCGTCGGCTTGTTCGATCGAGGCTTGGGCGATCGTCAATTGGGCTTCCAACGACATTCGGTTGAACTTGACCTGGTCCATTTCAGCTAGAGCGATGAAGTCGGTGTTGCGCTGCTGAAGTTTGTTGGCGCGATTTTCATCGTTCCTAGCCTGTTGCAAAAGTGCTTCGACTCGTTGGAGTTCTGCCTTGCGCGTTGCCAAGACAGCTTTGTCTTGGGCAACATTGGCAGCAATTAAGCGCGGGTCGATCTTCGCGAGCAAGTCATTTGCTTTTACTTCTTGGTTGAACTCAACGAACATTTTCATTATCGGGCCGGAGACGAACGAGCCGACTTGTACCGATTTAACCGGCTTGATCGATCCCGTTGCGTTGACGACCGACGTGACGTCGCCGCGTTCGACTTTGGCCAGTCGCCAGCGGGGTTTGTTTCGTTCCGCGATGGACCTGGAAATGGGGAACCAAGCCGCAGCACCGATTCCTGCGAGCACGCTCGCGATCAAAAGAAATTTCAGAAAAAACTTAAGCATTGAATCGACTCGACAAATTCGTTGGTATGTTTTTTGGAAAATCCCGGCCTGCGCCCATTCCCAACCCATGGTTCATTCGCAGCCCGCGCTGAGGTACATTGCCCCGCGCTTGTCGTCAGGCATCCGGTGTGTCCAGAATCTGTTTCAATCGAACCGCCAATTCCGGCGGAAGTTTCGTCAGCCACGATGCATCGATCAACTGCACGCCAATCATATCGCGCAAGTGCGTGCGGTCCTTATCGCGATTGGACATCAGCTTCATTGATACTAGTGCTTCGAGCGTAATCACGCGGAAGTTCCCTGGGTCATTGATGGTCTGAATTTCCGGTGCCGGTAATGAATGATCGGGGCGAGTTTTTTCGCCAGCGAAGAGGAGATGGACGGCCTCGCTGGGTTTGCCCTCCGCGCCATCGCGGAACATCACGACATCGAGTACGGTACCTCCCACGAAGCCGACTTGTTCCAGAGCTGCAGTAATCGTGGGCAAATCGCCTCGCCGAACCAACAGGTCAATGTCTCGCGTATTGCGGATGGCACCCTCATCGATTGTGGCTACCCACGAGGCGACGGCGTTCCCGCCGACCACAGCGTAGGCAACACCGACTTGGTTCAAAGCCGACGTCGCCCGCAACAACC
>JANMEB010000132.1:0-6162 GCA_031376585.1 Planctomycetota bacterium
CAGATTTGCAAGGACTTTCGCTTGCCGCCGGATTCACTTGGTAGTCGACAAAAAAAGAATCATTGTCGATCGTGATTGGAAACTGTTCGGCACGATGATTTGCGGTGATTGGTTTGGTTCAACTCAATTTTCTACCGCACCCCGTGCATCCAGCGATGGAATATCGGCGAAGTGACCAGCACGATAATGCCGGCGACAATTCCGATCTCGGCAGAAAAAACAAACAATTTGTCGTACTTGGCCAGCGCTTCGGCGACATTCATCTGTTCGTCTGCCGGAATTTCTAACGCAGATAGCTTGCCCAGTGCCGCTGCTAAGACTTCGGAATAACTCGTCCCCAGAAACCATCCTCCCATCATCACGCTGACCACTCGCGGCACCGACAATTGAGTCACCGCCGACAAGCCGATTGGCGAAAGCATCATCTCGCCGATCTCCAACACAAAGTATGCCAGCACAAACCACCATAAACTGGTCAAGCCGTTGACTTCCGGATGACGCGCGCTCCAGGCCAACACGAGAAATGACAAGCCGGCAAAAATCAGCCCCAAGCCCGCTTTGGCTGGCTTGCTCGGATTTAGACCGTCCCGTTCCAAACGCGGCCAAAGCCAAGCGAAAAACGGGGTCAACAGGAAAATAAATAGCGCGCCCAGCGACGTCAGTTGTCCCGCGCTCCAAGTCACGCCGAACGCATCGCGATTCATGACGCGATCGGAAAACAGTACCCACGAGCCGTAGGTCTGTTCGTACAACGTGAAGAAGACTAGTCCGAATATGATAAACCCCAGCACAACAATCATCTGTTCCCGTTCCACCCGATTGCATCCGGTAATCAAGAACCAAATGATGCCCACGAGCAAGCAACCGCTGACCAAATGCATCGCCAATGTTACCGGCGAGGGCTCAAAGACGTTTGATACAAGCCGCAACACGACGCTATGCGATTGAATCAACAGCCACACCACGGACAAGCCTGCGATTGCGCCGGCGTATATCAAATGTTCGCGCGAAAATGGCCCCAACACCCGTTCCGACAGCATCGCGGGATCGCGCGGGTCTGCATGACCGTGCAAATATTTTTGGCCCCACAGAAACACGATCAACCCGAAAATCATGCCGATCCCAGCCACGCCAAATCCGTACCGCCAACCATACTTTTCACCCAACCAGGCGCACAGCAAGCTGGAAATGAACGCGCCCAAGTTGATCCCGGCGTAAAAAATCGTGAATCCCGATTCGGTGCGCGGATCGTTTTCCGGATAGAGCTTGCCGACGATCGTCGAAATGTTGGGCTTGAGAAAACCGACCCCCATGATGATCAGTGAAAGCGACAAGTAAAAAATGTTCAGTGCGAAGGGGTCCTGTGAAACGACGCCGTTGACCGTTTGGGCCTTGGTCCCTTCAAAGGCCATTCCGAAATGTCCGAGGACCAGCAAGATGCCGCCGAACACGACCGCTTTTCGCATTCCCAAATAACGATCCGCCAACAAGCCGCCGATCACCGGCATGGCGTATACCAATCCACCGTAGGCACCCAACAAGTTGTATCCGTGTGCGTCGCTGAACAAATGGTACTTGGTGATGTACAAGAGCAGCAGGGCCTTCATTCCATAAAATGAAAACCGCTCCCACATCTCGGTGAAGAAACAAACGTACAGCCCGAGCGGATGCCCGAGAAACGTCAACTCGGGACGCGGCGTTTGAACGAGAGGAGCTGAAGAATTCGTCATCGCATCATATTCTAGTCCGGAATAACCTCTGGTCTCAACCCGAAAAAGAAAGTCGGGACGACAAGTCGGCAATTGAACTTTTTCTGAGCCGCGTCAGTGCTCTTGAATTGCAAACGTCAATCATTGACGTGGTTCGAATTGCCTCGCGGATCTCAACGGCGACCGGCTGACAATGGAATACGCCTTCGATCCGAGGATTCGATTCCCGCTTATTTCGGTCGATGAGTCCGACGCACGCCGGGCCCGTGCTCGCATCGGTCCGACCCGAGGACAGAGTTAGGAGACATCACCGCAACTTTACAATTCTGCGGCACACCGTCGACTTCGCGAATTTGATAGAAAAACCCTTGAATATTGCTTGACAACAATAGTTGTCAAAACTACCCTCTCCTCATGCTCGCGTTCGACTGCTGTTCGCTGCCGGAACCGGGCAGGCAAAACCTCTACCAAATCGAGACTCGGCATGAGAAAGATCAGGGTCTTCGCACACATCTCGCTGGACGGCGTGATCTCGCCGGGCGGACGGAACGAAGACAGCGATTACGCGCATGGCGGATGGACGGCGCCCTTTCGAACTCCGGCCGGGGCAGCGGCGGTCGCCGAGGCACAGGGCAAGAACTTCGATCTGCTGCTTGGCCGCCGAACCTACGATCTTTGGTCGGGTTTTTGGCCGAAGGCGCCGAGCACGGTCTGAACGCCGCGACGAAATACGTCGCGACCCTCAGGCCGGAGAGTCTCGAATGGGGGCCGGTTGGCGACCTCGGCGCGGACATCATGGAAGGTATTCGCGGCCTCAAGTCAAACGACGGCCCCGACCTGATCATCTGTGGAAGTACGACCCTGACATCTGTGCTGTTCGAGCAGGGACTGGTCGAAGAGCTTCTGCCGTTCGTCTACCCGGTCTTGCTGGGTCGGGGCAAACGCTTCTTTTCGGACAGTGTCGACCCGCGCGAACTCGCTTTCGTCAGCACAAAGGCCACGTCCACGGGCGTTCTCCTAAACACTTATCAGTACGTTGGGGCGCTGCAAACCCCAAGTTTGCCGACCTGAGCGAGCGCCCAGCCTGGATTATTCATTGATCTCAAGGAATTCATCGTAAAGCTCAACTCGAAAAGGACTTGTGTCGATTCGTCGAAAAACAGCCTGCTTTCGTACTCGCACTCAGCGAAACGGTACTCGTACTCGAATCGATCATTTCGCAATCGAGTACGAGTACCGCCGAAATCGGCTGAGTACGAGTACGAAAAATTCAATACGTGAATAATCCAGGCCAGGTCATTGAAAGAGTCGCTAGAAGGCCGGCGCCTTCGGTTAAACTACTCGACAAGTTGTGTCCCATTTCAAAGGAGTTCTTCGATGCCGACATTCGCTAAGACACGCTGGCTGCTGGTTCTCTGCCTGACCGCGCTGTTCACCCCCATTACCCACGGCCAGCTCTTGGCGAAAGTAACGCCACAAGAAGCTGGCAAGCCAACGACGGGCTATGCGCCAGTCAACGGAGTCAAAATGTACTACGAAGTCCACGGTAGCGGCGAACCTGTGGTGCTGCTCCACGGCGCGTTCATGGCAATTACAGACGACTGGAGTGTGTGGATCAGCGAACTTTCCAAAACGCGAAAAGTCATTGCCATCGAAATGCAGGGCCACGGCCGTACAGCCGACATCAAACGCGATATTACTTATGAAAACCTCTCCGACGATGTGACCGGGCTGCTCGATTATCTCAAGATCCCGAGCGCGGATATCATCGGCTACAGCTTGGGCGGCGGCGTCGCGATGCAGTGCGCGATCCGCCATCCGGAAAAAGTGCGGAAGGTTGTCGTCATTTCAGTCCCTTTCCGCCGCGACGGGTGGGTCAAGGAAGCGAACGACGCGTGGCTGAACTTTAATTGGGAGGTGCTCAAAGATACGCCTGCCGAAACCGAATGGAAAAAACTAAACCCGACGCCGGACGGATTCCCGGATTTTTTCAATCACATCAAAGCGATGGCGTTGAGACCATACGACTTTGGTGCCGACCAACTCAAAGCCACTAAAGCGCCGATGTTCTTCATCCACGGAGACGCCGACGGAGTGCGGCTCGATCACATCGCGGAAATGTTCAGCGCGAAGGGTGGCGGGATTTTTGGCGACATGCAACCGCGCTCGGAATCGAGACTGGCTATTTTGCCCAACACTACACACGTTACGCTGATGAACCGCATGACAACAATCGTCCCGATGGTGAACGATTTTCTCGACGCCAAGCCGTAAGGCAAAACAGAAAGCCAAGGTGTCCTTCCATTCCGACATTCCCTCAGAGGCTGTTTTAAATATCAAGTTTTAATGGGGGCGAGTCGTCGTAGCATCAGACGGATCATGGTGATTTGAATGATGGCCTCACTCGACTCCGTGGTTTTTTCATAGTCTCGACTGTTGCGGCGGGAGCGAATGATCCAAGCAAAGGTTCGCTCGATAATCCAACGCTTCGGCAATACGACAAATGTCTTTTGCCGCACCGGTCGCAGGATCGTTTGCAACAACCAACCAAAGGTTTGCTTGGTCCATTCGGGTAATCCATTTCGACCATACGCCATGTCCGCGAAGACAACTTTGAGACGCCGGAATCGATCCTTGAGTTTGTACAACACAAAAACGGCTCCATCGTGATCTTGCCAATAGGCCCCATGAACGACCACCGCCAACATCAACCCGAGGGTGTCCACCGCGAGATGCCGTTTGCGTCCCGTGATCTTTTTTCCCGCATCGAAACCACGTTCTTCGCCCCCCTCGGCCGTGCGGATCGATTGACTGTCGACAATCGCCACCGTGGGGCTCGACGACTTGCCAGTCGCGTGGCGAACTCGGCGCCGCAACGCATCGTGAATTCGCTCCCAGATTCCGTCCTTCTTCCATTGCCGAAACACTCCGTACACCGTGTTCCAATTGGGAAAACTCGATGGCAGCATCCGCCATTGGCAACCGCTGTGAACCAAATACAAAATCGCGTTGATTACCTCCCGCCGCGAAATGGGCTTGCGTCCCATTGGCTTGCGGGCCGGAATCCATTGTCGAATCAATTGCCATTGTTCGTCCGTCAAATCCGTGACATACTCTCGCTCATCCATGGCTGCGGCTCCTTCTTCCTTGATGTAAACACCTGAAGAAGCCGTAGCCTTTTTTCGTTAATCAGTCAATTTTAAAACAGCCTCTAAGACTTGAAAAGGCAAAGTAAGCAACCCGTAATTTTATATTTATATGAGCGTAAAAGAACAAATCAAAAAGTATATTACTAGCCAGCCTGAACCAAAACGTAGTGACATGCAAGAGTTGCATAGGTTCATACTTCAAACATTACCGGGATGTAAATTATGGTTCCTTGATGGTAAAAACAGCGAAAATAAAATTGTTGCTAATCCCAATATTGGATATGGATTTTACACAATAAAATATGCTGATGGAACAACTAGAGAGTTTTATCAAATTGGTTTGTGCGCGACCAAAACCGGCATCTCTGTTTATGTCCTTGGTATCAAAGACAAGACATACTTAGCTCGAACGTTTGGAAAAAAACTAGGCAAGGCGAGTGTGACCGGATATTGCATCAGGTTTAAAGCTGTAAAGGATATAAACATTGATATACTTGAAGCGGCAATACGATATGGAGTTGAATAAAAAAGGGGTCAGGACGGCTCTGTAGAAAAGTATAACGCGCCAAAGAATCATGAGGTTGTGGGTAATGGTCATGAGGCGTAGTTCGCGGCATCGACGGTGATAAGTTCGGCCCCGTAAAAACGAACCGAGACGCCGCTTGATCATCGACATCACGGTTTCGATTTGGCTGCGTTTGCGATAGGTCTTCCGGTCGAATCGTTTCTGCATCAGTCGGCGATACCGACCGCTCGGATGGCTACGCGCAGAGTGGCCGCGCGCATCAAGTCGACGAACTCATCCACGTCGGGGCGCGGCCCTTTGCCGGCGTGGAATGCCAAGACGAAATGCTCGCTCGCGTCAGCAACTACGGCGAGCTTGGGATAGTTGTGCTAAACCATCTTTTTCCAGGGAGAATCGACGGTCGCGCGACGCTTGACGAAATACGCGCTGGCGCTGGTGGCTTCCAAGCCGCTGGAGTCGATCGCGGCAAGCGGGATTCGCTTGCGACCGTGCAACTGCAGATGAACCGTTCGGTCAAGTAATTTTTGCACCGAGGCCAAGAGCAGCAATCGCTGGGCCGCTTTCTGAATCGTGGTGTAATGCGGGACCACCGACAGGCCGATCGCTTCCTGCAAATCAGGACAGTCTTTCAGGTGCGCGGTGACTCCTCGATAGTCCATTCGCAGAAAGGCCTTGAGGACCAAGCAAACAACTGCTGCTGAGTGAACTTCTTGGGGCTGTTCTTATGCCGATAGCTGGGAAATGCTTTCTGAGCCACGACCAGCGCGTACAATAGAAC
>JANMEB010000427.1:0-5458 GCA_031376585.1 Planctomycetota bacterium
GCACAGTTGAGAACCGGGCCAAAGACTTGCTCGCGATGGACGGTCGTTGGGATCAGGCGGTTGCCGCCGCCGACGGACATCAACTCTTGCAGACAATCCTCAGCTACCTGGAAGATCTTCGGCAGTCGAATCAACTCAACAACACAGGCATCCCTCGCATGGTGCGCGGCTATTTCTATGAAATGGCCTGCGTCATCGCCGAATGTGCTCGGGTGCTCAAACGCGGCGCTCCGCTGATCATGGTCAACGATAATGTCCGCTATGCCGGTGCCAGCGTGTCGGTGGACGTGATCTTGTCGGACTTCGCGAGCGAACTTGGCTTTGAGGTTGAGAAGATTCTGGTTCTGCCTACTGGCAAAGGAAACAGCAGCCAGCAAATGGGCGTTCACGGACGCGACTCGTTGCGAAAGTGCGTTTACATCTGGCGCAAGAAGTGACCATGCCAAAGCCCTATCAGGAACACTTGAAAGACAGCAATTCGCTCGTCACATCGTATGCGGCTCGCCGTGCGGGCTTTGTCGCGTTGGCATTGGAGAAGAATCGTCGAGCGACTCCGTTTGTGGAGTTAGCACGTTCGCTAAAAGCGGCTGCCTTAACAGCCAAAACGCCGATGGAGTTGATGTCGATTCCAGAGATTCGCCCATCGCTGCTGACCGCCGCCGGAGTTTCGGACAAGGCCGTCAACCATCTGGAAGAGGCCGACAAAGAAGCGGCTATTCTCGGCCTGATCCGCAATTTCTTGGAACCACAGGTGAACTTTGTGGAGGAGTTGGTTTTTCGATTCCTTCTGACGCGCGGAGACACGCTTGGCGGTTCCATGCGTAACGTCGGCGGAGTGCTCGCTCAGCGACGATTCACGCGAGCGATAATTTCATGGTTTGGTGCTCAACGAGTGGACTATTCGTGGATGGATTCGCGAACCGGTGCGTGGGCCGGGATGAGCCAAGACGACTCGGACATAGACTTGCATCTTCGCGGTCTTTTCTGGTACGCCAGGCGTAAGCCACGCACGTTGATCTACAACCTCACTGTGCCGTTGGTTCGTAACAACGTCGATCTGTGCTTGTTCGATTGTGAAGCGGAGCAGTTATCGAAGGAGACTCAAAAAACTCCGTCCGCTTATCTCGCGCTTGGCGAACCCAAAGGTGGCATTGATCCTGCCGGAGCGGACGAGCACTGGAAAACGGCTCGAACAGCATTGGGGCGAATTCACACATCTTTTGCAAAGAACAAAGCCAAACCGAAGACGTTTTTCATCGGCGCGGCCGTCGAAACGAAGATGGCTGCCGAAATTTGGGCCATGCTCAAAATAGGTGAGTTGAACAACGCAGCCAATCTGACCGACGATGCTCAACTTGCCTCGATTACAAGATGGCTCTGCTCGCTGTAGCGATGCCAATCAGTTTGGAAATTTCCAGATTGTCCGCACGGAGGCCGGTTCACTCGAGACGACGCGCGATTTTATTTCTCGTCGCCGGTTTGCAGGACGGCCATGAAGGCTTTTTGGGGGATGTCGACGGAACCGATGGACTTCATGCGCTTCTTGCCCTCTTTTTGCTTTTCCCAAAGTTTGCGTTTACGCGTGATGTCGCCGCCGTAGCATTTGGCGGTCACATTCTTGCGCATCGCTTTGACGGTCTCGCGGGCAACGATGCGCGAGCCAATTGCGGCTTGCACCGCGATCTCAAACATGTGGCGACTGATTTCCTCTTTTAGTTTTTTGGCAACCGCTCGTCCGCGGCGCTCGGCGTCGGCGCGATTGCAAATAATGCTGAGCGCATCGACTCGCTTGCCGTTTACCAAGATGTCGACGCGCGCCAGCTCTGCCGGCCGATAGCCGATCATCTCGTAATCCATGGTCGCATAACCGCGAGTGACGCTCTTGAGTTTATCATGCATGTCGTAGATGACTTCCGCCAGCGGAAGTTCGTAGACAAGCATCAATCGCGTCGCCGACAAGTACTCCGTGCTGATTTGAATACCGCGGCGCTCTTGGCAAAGCTTCATTACCGCGCCAACGTATTCCTCCGGTTGCACCAAGCTCACACGCACGATCGGTTGGCGAAATTCTGCGATTTCACCGGCCTCTGGGACGTCTTGCGGCTTGTGTATCTCAAGTGTTTCGCCACTACGCATAACAATCTCGTAAGTCACGTTCGGCGCGGTTTGGACTAGATCGACATTCGATTCTTGCTCAAGACGCTGCTGAACGATCTCCATATGCAGCAAGCCCAAAAAGCCGCATCGGAAACCGAAACCTAAGGCTTCGCTCGATTCGGGCTCAAAGTCAAAACTTGGATCGTTGAGCGAAAGCTTTGTCAGCGCGTCCCGCAACTCGGAAAAATCTTGACCGTCCGACGGATACAAGCCGCAGTAAACCATCCGTTTTGGTTCCTGATAACCGGGCAGCGCCGCGGCAGCTCCATCGCCCGGAATGCTAATCGTGTCGCCGATGTGAACTTCGTCAAGCGATTTGATGTTGCAGATCAGATAGCCGACTTGTCCGCCATGCAATTGATTGCGAGGAACGCGTTTGGGACAAAATTGACCCAGCTCCTGAATTTCGTAACAACGGCCGGATCGCAGGAATTGAATTTTCTGGCCCTTGCGAACGCGGCCTTGCATCAACCGCACGTACGTGATTGCGCCGCGAAAGTCATCGTAGTGCGCATCGAAAACCATCGCTTGCAGCGGCGCTTCTTTATCGGCCGGAGGGGGCGGTACATTTTTCACAATCGCATTGACCAGTTCCTCGATCCCAATCCCGGCTTTGGCGCTCACGCGAACAATTTTTGACGGATCGATTCCCAGGGAACCTTCCATTTCGCGAGTGACTTCATCGGCCCGCTGATGCTTCAAGTCAATTTTGTTGATCACCGGGACGATCGCCAAATCGTGATTCATTGCGGCAAAAGCGTTGGCGACGGTTTGAGCTTCGACGCCTTGAAACGCATCGACGACTAAGATTGCTCCTTCGCAACAAGCCAGCGAGCGAGAGACCTCGTAGTGAAAATCCACATGCCCCGGCGTGTCGATCAGATTGAGCTCGTATTCCTGACCATCGATGGTGGTTCGCATCGCGACGGCGCGGGCTTTGATCGTGATTCCACGGTCGCGCTCCAGCGGCATGTCGTCCAGCAACTGTTCCTGCATTTCGCGACGACTGACGGTTCCGGTAAACTCCATGAGCCGGTCGGCCAACGTGCTTTTGCCGTGGTCGATGTGGGCGATAATGCAAAAATTTCGAATAAATCGGCAATCCAATTCGGACATCGTAACTTACTGCTGGGTTAAATGCTGAGACAAACTGTGCTGGCGAGCCAATCCGGCCGCGCCGACAAATCCAGCGTCGTTGCCAAGTTGAGAGAAAACAATTTTTAAACTTCCACTAATGACTGGAAACGCCAAACTACGGACTCCCTGTTCGATCCGTTCGATGAATTTGCGGCCCAAGGGTGATTGGTTTCCACCAAAGTTCATCGCGCCGCCCAACACAAAAATCTCCGGATCGACCACGTGCGCCAAGTCCGCGATTCCCCACGCCAGATAATCGGCCGTTTCGAGAATTAACCGGTGTGCCAATGAATCGCCGGTAAGGGCATGTTGATAGATTAGCAGACCATTCAGTTCTTGTCCTTCATCGATGGCAACTTTCAGCGAACTTAGGGCCTCCGTCTCAAGCGTTTCACGGGTGCGATTGACCAGTGCCGTCGCACTGGCATACGCTTCCAAATGTCCACGCTGGCCGCACGGACAAAGCCGCGCGTCGGGACGTCGATCGATACAAATATGACCGATTTCGGCGGCCGCGCTATGGGCTCCTTGGATGCAATAACCGTCCACGATAATGCCGCCACCGACTCCAGTGCCTAGCGTCAGCAGCACGAGACTACTTGCGTCGCGCCCGGCTCCCAACCAAAACTCACCAAAGGCAGCGGCGTTGGCATCGTTCGTAAGTGTGACGGGAAGTCCGTTGCAAGCATCTCGCAACAAGTCGCGCACAGGCGAATTTCGCCAAGTCGGTAAATTGCCGGGCGTCAAAATTAGTCCGCGAGTAATATCCATCGGCCCAGGCGTTCCCAAGCCAACTGCTCGCACGTCTGACAATCGATGCCCCAAGCCCGCAAGCTGTCGCATCAAGTTCTTGCCCGACTCGCGCATTGCTTCGGCAGGCTCGCGAAACGATCGCGTTTCCAATTTGTCGTGCGAGAGGATCCGCCCATTATCGTCGATCACTCCCAACTTGATGCACGTGCCTCCGACATCCACGCCGGCAAAAATAGGTGTGGTCACGTGAGGCGCTGCGGCAATATTTGAGGCAACCATCGAGGATCAATCTAGTGCATTGTCAAAACTAAGAGTTGGGGTGTCACTGGATCGGCCAGTGGCACACAACTCGATAATTTAACGTTGGCAAGCCACTGGCATAAAAAAATGGCGTCGGCATGACGGCAAAACGCCAAACTAGAAAATCGCAAATTGAAGATCGAAGTATATTGAAAATTCCGCGTTGAGTTCAATTCCAATCCGTTTGCAGCATCGCGCATTAAAATGGGCGGCACATTTTCAGTGCCGCCCGACAATTCAGAAAAGTCATTGGTATTGCCTTTGGCGAACCAAAGCGATCCGTTTTACAGATTGGCCACCGGTTTCACAATGAGGCGGCCGCAAAAGTCGTCCAGGCCTCTCTGAATTGTCTGTATCGTTGCCAATTCAAGCCTTGCATTCAGCTCAGGCCTCGTGCGGCTCGCGATGAAACGACTCATTGGTGGCGACGCGAGGTATGACCGTCTCCAAACTAATTGCGATTGCAGCGTTCGTCAATCAGCAAAATGGTTGAATCAATCCTTGAATTTTGCGGACAATTTCTATTGACTGCCAAGGAATCGATTGCCAAAATCTGCTCCCTTTTCACATGGTCATTTTGCGTTCTGAAATGAAACAACAAATAGCACTTTTGCCGCTGGTCGTTTTCATGGCCGCCGGGCTCGGTTGCCAAGCTATGGGCCCGAACACGCAAGCCGGCGGCACCATCGGAGGATTGTCCGGCGCGGCGATGGGCGCACTCGCAGGTGCCGAGCGCGGCAAATCGCTTGAAGGGGCAGCGATCGGCGCTGCGGCAGGAACGTTGTTGGGGGGCACTATCGGAAACCAAATCGATCGAGACATTTCGCGCGAAAATTCATTTCGCCAAGCCAGCTTTGAAGAAGCTGCTTCGCACGCAGTTTCAATCGATGCAGTCAGCAACATGGTCGCCAGCGGCTTGAGCGATGATGTGATCGCCGAACACATTCGTGCGAACGGCGCAATCCAACGGCTGACGGCTCAAGATCTGATTCAGTTGAAACAGCGTGGCGTCAGCGATCGAGTGATCAATGTAATGCAACAAGCACCGCTGATTTCCGCAACGGAACGCACTGCGGCTTTGGCGCCTTATCCCATCGTCGTGCGCGAACCG
>JANMEB010000430.1:0-3493 GCA_031376585.1 Planctomycetota bacterium
TATAGTTCGTATCCATTATTTTTGACCAATGTGAACGGTACGCTTTTCTTCGCAGCTAATAATGGAACGAGTGGATACGAATTGTGGAAGAGCGACGGGACCGCCACCGGCACCGTTTTGGTTAAGGATATTCAATCTGGGGCGGTCGGTTCGTTTCCGAGGTCATTGATAAACGTGAACGGCACGTTGTTCTTTGACGCCAACAATGGAACAAGTGGTTATGAATTGTGGAAGAGCGACGGGACCGCCGCCGGCACCGTCCTCGTCAGGGACATTTTCGTGGGGGCAAGCAGTTCATACCTAGCGTATCTGACGAACGTGAACGGCACATTGTTCTTTGGCGCCCGCGACGGAAGTAACGGCGGTGAACTATGGAGGAGCGACGGGACGACCGGCGGCACAGTGCTCATCAAAGATATTAGTCCGGGGGCAAGCGGCTCGGGCCCAAGTGAGCTAACGAATGTAAATGGCACGCTGTTCTTTTACGCCAGCCTTGACGCGTTGGTCGGCAGCGACCTTGGCAATGAGCTTTGGAAAAGCGATGGGACGATCGACGGCACATTGCTAGTGACGGATATTCATCCAGGCGTATTCGACGCGGCCGAAAAACATTATTTGACGAATGTGAACGGCACGCTGTTCTTCCGTGCAGATGATGGAACAAGTGGCTATGAACTGTGGAAAAGTGACGGTACGGCCAATGGGACCGTCTTGGTCAAGGAAATTCACGCAGGTGCCGGCGGTTCGATCCCCTATTACGCAGGTTTAACCAATGTGAACGGCACATTGTTTTTTGAGGTCGAAAATGGATCGGCTAACCGCGAATTATGGAAGAGCGATGGTACGCCCGCAGGGACCATACTTGTAAAAGAAATAGTACACGGGGCCCCTGGAACGATTTTCTTTTACCCGGGTTTGACCAATGTGAACGGGACGCTGTTTTTCCAGGCCAACGATGGGTTGAACGGGTCCGAGCTTTGGGTTATGGACGGCGGCGGTGAACCGACGGTCAAGAGTTCGGGCGTGGCAAGACCGGGAGTGAATACGACAGGCGTCGCGCGCGCGGGCGTTCCGGGAGCAGGGTTGCCTGGTGCGGGCGTGGCTGGCGTTGGGGTTAAGTCGCCGACAGCTTCTTCAACACTCGGGTTGATTGACATCGTGGTCGGAGCGGGAGCATCGGACCCGCAAGAGTTTACGAACGTCAATGGAACCGTATTCTTTACGGCCAACACGGCGGCCGCTGGACGCGAGCTTTGGAAAAGCGATGGAACGAGCGCGGGGACCGTTCAAATCAAGGACATCCGCGCTGGTGCGCCGGGTTCCAATCCGGAAGGCTTGACTAACGTCAACGGAACATTGTTGTTCGTGGCCAACAACGGAACTCTCGGGTACGAGGGGTGGAAGAGCAACGGAACGACTGCCGGGACCGTGTTGATCAAAGATCTCAACGTCGGAGAGGGCAGTACTGACATTGCCGAAGGCATTAACGTCAACGGCACGCTCTATTTCGTGGCGAACAACGGGACCAGCGGATTTGAACTTTGGAAAACCGATGGGACGGCGGCGGGAACTGTGCTGGTGTTGGATATCAACGCTGGCCCCGGAAGTTCTAACCCCTCTAGTCTAGTCAACTCGAAGGGCAGTTTGTTCTTCGCCGCCAATGACGGAGTGAATGGGAATGAATTGTGGAAGAGCAACGGATCCGCCGCGGGTACACTCCTCGTCAAAAACATTCGCCCTGGCGCGCTAGGTTCCGATCCGACGGGCTTGACGAACGTGAAGGGAATCGTGTTCTTCAGCGCCAATGATGGAACCACCGGAACGGAGGTTTGGAAATCGACCGGTACGTTGGCGAACACTGTTTTAGTCCGAGACATATTGCCCGGAGCGGGAAATTCGAACCCCAGCGCGTTCACCAATATCAAAGGAAATATTTTCTTCGCGGCCAATGACGGAGTCAATGGTACCGAGATTTGGAAGAGCAACGGCAACGGGGCTGTCTCTGGTACATTTATGGTGAAAGACATTCGCGTAGGTGCAACCGGTTCGAATCCGACGCAATTGCTTAACCTAAACGGTCAGTTGGTGTTTACCGCAGATGAAGGGACGAGCGGCGTTGAACTGCATCGCAGTAACGGTCAAGTGGCTGGAACGGTGCGGGTCAAGGACATTCGTGTTGGCGCGATTGGATCGGCTCCGACAAACCTTCACAACCTCAATAGCACGTTGTTCTTTTCTGCCGACGATGGGGTCAACGGTCGAGAATTGTGGAAGAGCACTTTGTTCGGCCCAGGGACTTTGCTGGCCGCCGACATTAATCCGGGAGGGGGAAGTTCCAACCCGGCGTTTATCGCGTCCTCCGTCACGACGCTGTATTTTGCCGCCAACAACGGGACCGTGGGGAATGAATTATGGACGCTCTCGAATCCACTGGCACCTGTTGGCTTGCAAGCAATCACGGTGCCATCGTCCGCTGGAATATTGACATCGAGTAGCGCTGTGTCTGGTCTCGTATTCGAGCCATCTCGCGAGAACCTTATCCAGCGGGTTGAACTGGCTAGTACGCCGCGGGTGATCAGCGCCCTGGTTCGTTCTGCGCAGGGTCAAGAGTCGATCGCCCAGCGCGGTTCGCAAGCGTTAAAGGCTGCATCGGTTAAGCGGGGCTTGATTACTTTGCTCGATCCGGTGACCGGTTCACGACGGCCGACGGCACAACTTTTTGGAGGAATAAGTTCCGATTCGCAATTCGCTTACGATGATCTTGTGGTTTACTTTCTTCGCAATCGAGTCACCTAATTCTCGAAAGAGAATTGAACAACGACCAATAGCCACCCAGTTGTATGTCGAATTGGGCTTCGGTGCCGCAAACGGTGTCGCTGAACCAATCGATGCCGTTGTCGCGGCGAAAGACGGTTTGGCCACGCACCCACGTTCGCACCGGTACGCCGATGACTTCGACGCCGTGCCAAGGACTCCAGCCGCATTTCGTTTGCTGCTCGGCGTTGAGGACCGTTCGCCGCTGATTGGGATCAACCAGCACCACGTCTGCGTCGTAGCCGCGTTCGATTCGTCCCTTGTCGCGAATGTTCCAAACCATCGCGGGAGCTTCGCACATTCCATGGACGACTTGCTCGACGGTCAATCGGCCCTGATGGGCGGCGGTCAGCCATAGAGAAAGCGAATTTTCAACGGCGGGTAGACCGGAGGGGCATTGTGGGAAGGGTAATTGCTTTTCGGCCAGGGTGTGTGGCGAATGGTCCGTGGCGATGATGGGAATCGTCCCGTCCGCGAGTGCGGTCCAAAGTGCTTCGTTGTCGGCACGAGTCTTGATTGACGGATTCATCTTGATCAAAGACCCAAGCCTCGCATAATCGTCGACATTGAACCAAAGATGATGCGGACAGACTTCGCTCGTGACTAATCCACCGTGGTCGCGCAGTAACTCGATCTCATCGGCCGTCGAGACATGCAAAACGTGAAAGAAATGCCGATG
>JANMEB010000460.1:0-4257 GCA_031376585.1 Planctomycetota bacterium
TTTTCCTGGCGAAAATGCGTTAATGAATGTCGACACGGGGACCGAAGAGACGTTTCGTTTAACCCGGGGCCAACGGCGACGGCAACTTCGCAGTGTCAACGCCGTCGCCATTGGCTCCGGGTTAAACGAGGCATCGAAGGCCGAGCGAGTTCTACGTTGGATTCCGTTTTTCGAGGTGTAGAAGAGATGAGATGGAAAGGTCGTGAACAAAGCGGAAACGTCGAGGATCGTCGCGGAATGTCCCCCGCAGTTGCGATTGGCGGCGGGGGGATTGGATTGCTGATCATTTTGGGGATCGCGTTCCTCACGGGAAATCCAGATCTGCTGAAAAAATTTCTTGAGCAGCAACAAGCACAACAGCAGCAGCAATCGACAACCCCTGGCCAACCGGTTGATGATCACGGTGAAAAAGAGTTCATCAGCGTCATCTTGCACGACACCGAAACCGTTTGGACCGATCTGTTTCAAAAACACGTCCAAGGGGGCGAGTATCGTGCTCCAAAATTGGTCATATTTTCCGGTCAAGTCCAATCGGGTTGCGGAATAGCCAGCGTAGAGGTCGGTCCGTTTTATTGCCCTGCCGATCAAAAGGTCTATATCGATCCGGTTTTTTTTGAAGTACTTGAAAAACGTCATGGAGCCGCCGGAGATTTCGCGCAGGCCTACGTCATCGCTCACGAAGTCGCTCATCACGTTCAGAAACTTGTTGGGTTTTCCGACATTGTCGATAAAGTCCGTGCTGAAGGAAACGAAGTCGCGACAAATAATGCTTCGGTACGATTGGAGTTACAAGCCGATTATCTCGCTGGCGTCTGGGCGCATCACGCCCACCGCGAAAAAGACATTCTCGAATTGGGCGATATTGAGGAAGCGATGAACGCAGCTAATTCGATTGGCGACGATACGCTGATGAAGCAAGCGACCGGGTACGCGATTCCGGAACGGTACACCCACGGAACCAGCGAGCAGCGAGTTCGGTGGTTCAAAAAAGGCTTGAAGTCAGGAGACTTCGACGGCTGCAAAGAACTTTTCGACCTGGATTATTCAGATTTGTAGCATTGTCGGATACGCAAATCACGGATTCCAATGGCTCGAGCTATCGGAATCGGAGCGTCAAATGAATTCCGGACTTCGTGGCCAACATGAACGCCAAAGCCAAGATCACTGAAAGTTTTTGGATAGCATTTAGCTTTTTGGCGGTCATTTGGCTTATCTATTTTGTTGACCTTGTTTTGCCGGTAAACCTGGGTGACTTCGGAATTCGTCCGCGAACATTGCGCGGACTTGTTGGCATTCCGCTTTCGCCATTCCTACACGCGAGCTTCGGCCATTTGCTTAGCAATTCGCCAGCGCTCCTGATCTTGATGACGTTATTGTTTTTCTCGCAAGCTCGTCCATGGGATTCGCTGCTGGCGGTCACTTTGTTGGGCGGCGCGCTGACTTGGGTGGTAGCTCGAACGGTCAGTCAGGACGGTGGCGGGGTCATTCACATCGGCGCAAGCATCGTCATTTTTGGACTGATCACTTTTTTGATCGCGTCGGGTCTGTGGCAGCGGCGAGTGATTGGTATGATCGTCGCGACCGGAGTACTGTTCCTTTACGGCGGTTCGCTGTTGTGGGGCGTGCTCCCGCGCATCAATTCTCCCGTTTCTTGGGAAGGGCATTTGTGCGGCGCGATCGCCGGTATCATCGTGGCGTGGTTCGCCCGCGATCACCTGGCCTTTGGCTCCAATCCATCGAATATCACTGTTGCAAAAAAAAGTGCCTACGATGAAACCCCGCCCGTCATTAGATAATTGCATTTGGCTTATCGCGATTTGCCTGCTTTTGCCGTCGAAGGGCATGGCCCAAAGCTCGCGACGCGAAATTTCTCTGAACGGCCCTTGGCGATTGACTGCCAACGGGGCAACTCGCGAAGTCAACATTCCAGGGACTTTTGAACATCAAATCGCGGCGGATTTTGATGGCGTCTGCGTCTACAAGCGGGAGGTTGAACCGTTCCCCATTCCCGATCATCATCGATTGCTGATTCGCTTCGAGGGAGCTGCCACCGAGACAGTCGTCTGGTTTAACGAAACTCAAGTCGGTTCGCATTTAGGCGCTTGGACGCCGTTTACTTTTGACGTCACGGATTTGGCCCGCGCTGAAGGTAGTCGAGCTTGGCAAATCAAAATCCAAGTCGACGAAAAAGTCGGTCACAACACCCAAGGGTTTTTGCCAGTGATCGAGCCGCATTTCGGAGGCTTGTGGCAAGGCGTTCGCTTGGAAGTCGTACCCGAGGTGTGGATCGATCAGGACCGCGTGATGGCGATCGGCGATTGGGAAACCGGAAAGGTGTCGCTGTCCGTCCCTGTCGGATTGAAAGGACCAAACGTCGATTGTCGCCTCGAGGTTGAAATGGGATTTCATCCACAATCGGCGAGCGCGTGGGGCGGCGCTGAAACTCCACAGTCCGAGAAGTGGTTCTGGCTTGCGACCGATAATTTTACGCGCTCCATCGACCCGCTTCCGAAATCTGAGGATTCAAAAGGCAAATGGATCGACGGTGCGTATTCGGCGACAATTCCCACGTTTTTTGAGAAAGATCAGGCGTGGTCGCCCGCTCATCCGCAAGTCTTTCACCTGCGAATGCGATTGCGCGGTCCGGCGTCGGTCGACGAAGTCAATATTCCAGTGGCCTTCCGCTCGATTAAGGCATGTGGAGACACGTGGCTACTGAACGACGAGCCGCTAATGATTCGCGGCGTGCTCAATTGGGGATACGCTCCGCCGCTGACGTCACCCAGCTTGGATGAGGCGTGGATGAGGAACGAGATTGAGACTGCCAAATCTTACGGATTCAACTTGATGAAGTTCTGTTTGTGGGTTCCCCCAAAACGTTATTTGGAACTATGCGATGAACTAGGAATGCTCGCTTGGATCGAATATCCAACGTGGCATCCGCAAATGACCGAGCAACATTTGCCTGCGCTGCGGCGGGAGTACGAAGAGTTCTTTGCCCACGACCGAAACCATCCGAGCGTGATTTTGCGCAGCCTAACGTGTGAAACAGGTTCTGGTGCCGAACTCGACGTGATCCAATCTCTGTACGACCTTTGCAAACAAAAAATTCCCGGCTCAATCGTTGAAGACGATAGTAGCTGGATCGAATGGAATCGGGTAAGCGATTTCTACGACGATCATCCCTACGGCAATAATCACACTTGGCCCGCGAATTTGGATCGCTTGAAAAAGTACATCGGCGAGCGCGAGAAAAAACCGCTGATCTTGGGCGAAGCCATCGCGGCGGACACTTGGACGAGTCCTCGACGCTATGACGAGTGGAGCAAGTCGGCTGCGGCGCATCACCAACCTGGCTTTCTATCCGATAATGCGCGATGGCTTGCGCGAACTCAATTGGACGATGACGAATTATCGAAAACATCTCGGCAGTACGCGATGCTGATGCGCAAGTATCAGATCGAGGCTTACCGGAGACTCGTTCCCAACGGCGGCTATGTCGTCAGCGTGATCCGTGATTTCCCCTTGGCCAGCATGGGACTAATCGATTACTCCGGAAAAGCAAAATGGACTCCGGAAGATTGGTCATTTCACGGCGAGACGATGCTCTTGCTTGAAACGGAAAACGATCGCCGTAGTTTTTGGGACAACGAGCCGATCCGTGTGCCGATTTCAATTAGCCATTTCGGTTATGAGCCAATAAAAAATGGAAGCCTGCGCGTTTCGTTGTCGAGGGCTTCGATCGGCATGAGCGACGTTGTGGACACCCGAACAATTGAAAACATTGCAACCGTCGCGGGCGAACTTCAGCATCAATACGATGTTGAGTTTGGTCCCAACAGAGTAGGGAATCCATATCGATTCCTCGTTCAAACCGAACTCACAGCAGGCGGTCGCGTTGTGAAAAACGAATGGCCGATATGGATTCTTCCAGCGAATCAGCCCAAGGTGCGGATGGTTGTGCATCCGTCATTGGAAAACGAATTGGGTAGTCTCGCGTCGTTTGAAACGGTGGCTTGGACCAATCGTCGTCCGGAACAAGTTGTCTGCTCATCTCGATTGGATCGCGAATTAATGACGCACGTTGCTCAAGGCGGTCGGTTGTTTCTCTTGCCCGACGGTCAAACCGGAAGCTTTCCACTCGATGATCATTGGTTCTTGAGAGGCGGGCCAGCGATATTCCCTGCGGCTCAACAATTATTCGGTAACTTATTTGACAAGCATCTATCAAAATTCTTCATGGAATTGCAGCATTTT
>JANMEB010000483.1:0-1569 GCA_031376585.1 Planctomycetota bacterium
GCCGAAAACGGGCCACGACCTCTGGCCCGTACAGGCGACTGAAATCCTGCATCCACTGGAGCGCGGCGACGATTTCAGGTGCGTCGGCGCTGACTTGTTTTTTATCTTCGTCGAAGAACGTTCCGCCGAAAACATATCCCCACGTCCAAATGCGGCGCGGGTCCGGCAAGAACGCTAACATTTCGGGGTTCGGTTTATTCGGAGGAGACAACGAACGGATCAATTGGTCGAACTCGCCAAGTGTCGCTGGTGGTTTCAAGCCGCGCTCGTCCAGCAAAGTCGCGTTGTAATATAAAGCCCGCACGTCCAACCCATTCGGAACGGCGACCCATCGCCCGTCGACTTGGGCCAGTCGTCGCGCGGCGGGTAACAAGAATTCGCTGAGCTGCGATTCGGCTTGTTCGCCCGCAAATTCGCTTACCGTTTGAAGCACGCCCCGGCCATACCAATCGGCCAGCACGGGATCGTCTTGGTTGACCAGATCGGGCGGGTTGCCGCCAGCCACCGAAAGGAAAAGCTTTGCGTCCAAATTATTTCCCGGAACCGCCACCGGACGAACCCAAAATTCGGATTGCGATTGATTGAATCGCTCGACGACTCGGTCGACCACGTCGCGATCTGCGCCGCCCCAAAAATGCCAAAAGACGACTTCGCTCCGATTCGGCGGCGCGGTATTCGAATTGCTTTGAAGTTGCGGCAGTACCATCGCGGCAAAACCGGCGATGACGACACTGGCCGCAACCACGAATCGCAAGAATTGGACCATTGGGAATACGTCAATTCGCAAAACGATAATAGACCCAATGCCGTGACGAGCGGAACAGCATCCACGTGCACAGCATCAACGTGCAAAACAACAGCCAGGCCATCGCCGAGGCGTAGCCCATATCCAAATCGACAAACGCCGCCAGAAAAATATGCAGCGCGACCACGAGCAGGGACTCGCCCGGCGCGCCGGTCCCTTCGCTCAGAATGTAAATCGAGGTAAAGGTTTGCACGCTGCGAATCAGCCCCGTAACCAAATTGAACAAGATCACAGGTGTTAGCTGCGGCAAAGTAATTCGCCAAAAGCGTCGCCAGCGACCCGCGCCATCAAGTTCCGCCGCCTCGTATAAGTTTTGCGGAACATCGTTCAGCGCCGCGAGATAAATCACCATTAAATTTCCCACCGTCCACAAGCTAATCATGACGAGCGCGTCTTTGGAACCGAAAAGAGCCAGCGGCGATTGTCCGTTCCACCAAAGGGTGGCAACTGTCGCCGACTCGGCCGAAACCGCGCTGCGGGCTTGATGCAGCCAGTTTTGCGGCGGCAAACCAAGCCAGCCAAGTGCATGATTGACCCATCCGGATTGCGGATCGAAGAGCCACATCCACAAGATGCACGTGGCGACTACCGGAATCATCGACGGCAGAAAAAAAATCGTGCGGAACAATGCTTGTCCGCGCACCGGCCACGACAGCATGATCGCCAGCCCAATCCCAAACACAACCGACAGCGGCACGGACAACAAGCTGTAATAAAGCGTGTTCCGTAGCGCCAGACCAAAACCAGTCTGCGTGCGAATTTCG
>JANMEB010000643.1:0-3083 GCA_031376585.1 Planctomycetota bacterium
CCAAAATGATAAGTGCACACACAAAAAAACAAGCGCACCGTGCTAACGTCATCTCGGCAATAAAAATTCCGATCCGTTGTTGCACTTGCCGCCAAACCGGGATTTCTTTGGAGATCAGTAGCCGAGGTCGACGCGACGACGTGTCGCCGAACAAATTCCAATACAGCAGGCCAACGGCTGCTGCCAATCCCATGAGCATGTAGCCAGCCGCATTATTGCGATTGACAAAGGTACCAAAGGGCGAAACGCCGCTAACGAGTTCATTGGACAAGACGGTCGCGCCAGAAATGGGCACGCGTTGCAACAAGCCAGCGATGGAAACCATTGCAGCGTTCGCTGCCACAACGATGAAAAACGTAACGGCGTGCTTGCTAGATTTGAAAAAGTGCGATCCCAACAAAAGTCCAGCCAACGCGAAAACCAACAAGGTAACTTGGTGCCGCCCTGAAATTTTGTCCAGTGAAATACTCGTCGTTGGAGTTGCCGGCGAATGCATCATGTCGGCAGGCGACGCCAAAGCTTCCAATAATTCATGTTGCTTGGGAGCCAGCAGATTCGCCAGCGAATCCGGCAGCGGGACTAGCTGCAGCAGTCCCAAAGCGATACCCAAAATTACGGGCACCGCGACGATTGGCAATTTTCGATCCGTTCCCGAGCGGTCGAAAACTCGCTCGATCCACCAAGCGATCAATCCGATTACCAGAAGACCGCCCATCCAGACTTGGGACCAATAATCGACCCCGCCGCGAAGCCACGCGAATGTCACTACCAATAGCAAACAGGCGACGCGACCGACCCACGACGCTGTGGACAAAAGCGGGTGCGCCGTCGCAGTTGCTTCTGCATGGACTTGATTTTCTCGTTTAGCCGCCAAAGTCGCGGCGAGCGTCCGACCTTGTGCCATAGCATGTCTTTTTGGGCCGCCGAAGTCCGCAGAAAGGTTATTGTCGCGCACGGTGTTCCGTCCTTTTTTGTGCCGACAATTAGATTGGAGAAAGTCGATTTTCGGAGAACATAATACGTCGTATCCTAGTAAGCAATTATTGCCAATCGAAAGGCCCAAGATTTCAATGTAAATACTGCGAGCACACGACGCCAAGCCCGCATCGGCGATGGTGTTCGGACAGTTAAGCCGCCTTGCGGGCCCCTGATCCTGAACCCGTGTACATCACGAGGATTGCGCCCGCAGCGAGAAGACTCCAAGGCATCCACTCACGGGGTTTGAATGATCGCCCGCGAGTTATCGAGGTCGCGTCCACGATGGGCTGATTTTGATAGCTTGAATTCTGATAGATGCCCGCGCTGATCGGAGAGCTCGTGTTCACGGCCGCTGCGACCTCGCGACCAATGATGGCCACCGTAAATGACTTCGAGAGTTCCACGCGATCGAGAACAAAACACTCACCTCCCAACAACAGTGAGTTCAACCCTAACGCCATGAAAAAAGCTCGCCACACAACATCACCTCACGTGCCTGCACCTTGGACCGATTGGGACTTTCATCGACCGGCGAGATGACGCTCTCTATCGCTGTAGGGTTTGCAACGGTTATTGCAGAAATTGGGAAAGCGCCGGTCCACACGAATTTTTCGGCGAGTAGGCCACCCTGACGCGGACGATGCAAGAATTGCCGACGGTCGCACTAGTTGCCAATCTCGCGAGTTTCGCCTGGTCCCAATTTATTGGCTTTTTGATTTTCGCGCTTGATTGCCTCGTAAACTTCCTGCCGATGCACGGAAACTTCCGGGGGCGCTGCGATACCTAGTCGGACTTTGTCGCCACGAATATCGACGACCGTGATCACGATGTGGTCGCCGATCATGATGCTCTCGTCTCGATGTCGGGAAAGGACCAGCATGACTGTTTCCGATTCTCGTAAACTAAGGCATTAAAAACGAAACGACAAACTGACCACGAACAGCGGCGATTGAAGCGCACTATGTCAATGCGATATCGGTCGAACGATCGGAGCAAGCAAACGACAAAGACCAAGATTCGCCTTGTAGCGTTTGCAACGGCTATTGAATGGACCACACCCCAAGAAATTGGTCCTACTTGGCGGATCGATGATGTCTCGCGCTCGATGTTAAGCCGACTTGCGCAATGAAATCGGTAATGCCGCCAATTCGTAGCGAATCGGCTGATGGTCCACGGTGATGACTTGACTGCCCATCCGGCGATCCAAGTTAATGACGATCGGCGCACGAAGATTGATCGTCAACACATCATCGTCACGGCTGACGATACCGAGAACATACGCTTGTTGAACGGCGGAAAGTTTCAATCGTTCAACCTCGGCTGGCTCCAAGCGGACTTGATAATTCGGCACGAAGCGACGAGGGGCCACGACCGGCAGTGCCAAATCGCCGCTTTGAACGCTTTGCAGCCAAGCCACTGCTGGATTGTCGCCATCGCCCAAAATCACCCAATGCTGCGACGACTCAAATCCGAACAAGCCGCCCGGAAAGAACAGAATATCGTCCGCGGCAATTTCAACGCTACCAAAGCGAGACGTTTGAATTTTCATAGTCGAGACCGTTGTCACAAATCAACAAACCCCTTGCGAGGTTCCAAAGAAAGGACTTCCCTTATTCCATTTATCCATCGGCTACCGGTTCGCTCAAATCCAGAAAATTCGGCAAGGCTTGCCCAAATCTTCCAATCGATGATTCACCGGACGCGGCAAGAAAGTAACAGGTCCGCCGCGGCGGACCTGCTACTTCGGTAGATGAAATTTCGCCGCTGGCTTAAAATGTTCCCATGGCTCGCCCTAATCCACGACGCAACATCAGCCGAATTGACTTGGTAACTGCTAGCGGTCGATACGGCGGCTGGGAAGTTCGTATTTCTCGCCGAGGCAGGAAAGTCGCCAAGTTCTTCTCGGACACCGCATTTGTTGGCAAACGCGCCGCGCTCCAAGCGGCGAAGTTATTTCGCGACGAACTCGACCAACAAATTCGCCCATTCACCGTTCGCGAGCGAGCCAAGAATCCGTCCAAGCGAAATCGCTCTGGGATCGTCGGGCTTCGTTTGGAACGGCGGATCGAGCGGCGCGGCGAGTACGAATTCCGCTACACGTTTTG
>JANMEB010000502.1:0-2935 GCA_031376585.1 Planctomycetota bacterium
GCTGTCGGTGCCGGTTCCAAGCTGGATGGGTTGGTACTCGAATACCGGACAATTTTTTCGGTCGGCATTACCGGCATCCCATTGCCAACAATAGTTGTCTGACTGCCGGCGCTCGCCCGACAAAGGCAGGTGCAACTGGGCCGCTCCGGGCCCTGTCAACTGATCAGCCGACACGAGAAGCGTGCCTCCTTGTTCGACATACTTGTTCAGTCGTTGGCCTTCGGCTTCGGTCAACTCGATATCACCCAGCACAACGACAGCGGGATAGGTATCGATGGTTCGCCAACGTTCAATTTCCGGATACGCGAACACGCAATCGAAGATATCGCCAAAGATGCCAGGCACATAAACTTCGTTAACTGCCGTGATCGGTTTTTCACTTTCCGGCCCAATCGGAAAATAGGCAGCCCAAAGCCATTGTTGGAGCATCTGCTCGTGGTCCGAATGCAAAAAGCGGTCAGGTTGTTGATGCCAATTGACAAACGAGTTCGGCCAAAAGCTCGCGGGCTCCCAGCCGTGGGCGTAATCCATTAGGAACGCCACAGGAGTTACAGGCGAGCCGCGATCCGGATGTTCTTGTGTTATTCGCAAAAAGCGGTCGACCAATTTGCCTTTCGGCGAAAGTTGAACCGGTTTTCGTCCAGCCGCCGTAGTCCCGCCGGGCTTCCAGAATTCGTCAAAACCCTGCTCGTGGTAAAACATGGAGGATCCAGCCATATATTGGTACCAGATATCGAACTTGTACCAAGTCATCCCCGCACCCGAGTAAACCGAATAATAGTTATCCAATATGTTTTGCGGACCTGAGAAACTTGAACCTTGGCTGAAAATCGTTGCCGAGTCTCCGAAATTGCAACTGCGATAGGTCGCCGTCAATCCGCCATTCTGTCGCGCTGCTCCTCGCATACAGGCCCACCGCAAACTTAAGAGACTTGAAGTGGCGGCCGAAGATTCATAGCCGACGGTCCGCGCGCCCCAGCGAAAGCAAATGGGTACAAACGCCATACTGCCGACTGAATGACATGCAATCACGTCGGAATAAGGATTCACATCCAAATCGCGATCATAGACTGCGTGATACTTGGCGGCGTTGGCGGCCCACGAAAGAGGTTCAAAAGCCGAGACCAATCCCCGCCGAGTTGTTGCCGATTCTGTCGCCGCTTTCATTTGGTCAACCTCGGGATAAAAATAGCCGAGGCTTTCGCCGGCGATTGAGCCCACAAAGCGGTCTCGGTATTTTTGGAACTGCGCCACACCGGCATCGCCAATCTTGGCTCCAGGGTGGTAATTCATCATCATCGCCCAGTTCCGCTGCGGATTGTCGTCCAACCACTTTGAAAATTTCTGCCCCAATGGAAGCACTTCGCCGGAAGTCGGATCGGTTGCAAACACACCTGCCCCCACTCCCTGAAAGGTCGGCGTGATCCGCGGGTCCGAGAAAATTGGAATTTCGGCCGCACCAGCATACTTGGCCTCGAACTCAGTCCGCGTCTCTTCATCGATGATGTTGTATGGATGGCGAACACGATTTGGATCGTCGCTCAACCAAGTCTTAATCGCGTCCGTGTGCGCACAATTCCAAAGGTACAAAAATCCGCGTTCAGCGAACGTCCTGGTTCGCCACGTCTCCGGCAAGTCCCAATTCGCAATCGCGTCCGCCGTCAGGTTCTTTGATTTCGCCAAGTCTATTTCGCCCAGCAGATTTCTACGCGCCAGCGGTCGCCAATCGCGTGTGCCTTCACTTTGAATCTGCCTTAATAATTCGCCGGTCGTGCTCGCCGGCTGTTCTTTGATCAAAGGATGATATTGCGAGTCAGTTGAAAGCACCACGACGTCGATCTGACGAGGGACCGATTGGTCGTTAACGACCGCCAATTCGATTTCGGCTTCGCCCGCTTTGAGATTGGCAACCGCTTGATCCCATGCAAAGGCCCATCCCCAATACAACTTCATCTCGTTGTCTTCCTCGATTTTGGCAGAGGTACCGAATGTAAGTATCTGGTCCAGCGCAGCGGGTTGGCGCAGTCGAATTTCAAATTGCTCGCTGGCTTCCCGCCAATCGGCGTATCTCACCCAAACGTGATAGTCACCCGATCGAGGAACTTGAATTTTTCGGCGAACCACCGCCTTATTTTCGGCGGCCCCCGTGGCTATCGACATAAACCCACTCTCGCCGCCTTGATTCCATTCAGCGGCCCAACCCGGCCCGGAGACTCCCCAGTTGCCGTCGGTATTTCGCATGCGGCGAGCGTCATCGCCCATCGGCCAGCAATAGCCTTTGATTCCTGTGAAGTGCTCTGCCTCCAACCAAACCGCTTCAGGTTCATCGGCGAGAATTTGACCAGGTTGCGAAAAACTCAACAGCGCGGACAAAATGAAACAGCATGTTAGTTTTGACATCGCTCTTTGGTCCTTAAAACGAACACTGTTGTCTCAATACCGATTGAAGCGCGTCGACTTCTGGCAAAGTTGTGCTGAGTTATCCAGTCGATCATCAACATTAACGGTCCGAGCTTTACGCTCAGCGGGTTTTGGTTGAATTGCTGTCGAGCCACACGACCAGCAAACGTCGAATCCCAAGTCGATCGTCGCGGCACAATTAGAGCAGAAAAATTGTTCGTCTGCGGTTAATCAACTCGAAGCGGGATTTTTAGAAGGCCTTGCACGAATCCGCACAGGCCGTCGGCGTCCCAGGCACCCATCCAGAATTCGATCGGCCAATCGACCGCGACGTCACAGGCGACTTGCAGCAGTCGCTGCGGATCGACGATGCTGGCCGGTCCGTTGAGATCGAATCGCCGGTTTTGGGTCAAGCCGAGCGCTACGCTACGTTGATCGGTGGGGTCGGTGATATTCAACTCGCGGATCCGTTTTTGCAGGGCTGTCCGCACTATTTCATCGCGAGCGCCGCCTAGGTCGGCGACGAGTGCGGCAT
>JANMEB010000515.1:0-1927 GCA_031376585.1 Planctomycetota bacterium
GGACCACGAGGCAAGTAGCGGTCCGATCACGAACGCAAGGGAAACGCCCGAGGTGTACACACCCATATAACGACCTCGATTTCGATCGTCGGAATACGAGGCGACATGGGCCATCGCTTGTGGCATCGCCAGCATCTCTCCTGCGGTATAAATGAGCACGCCAATCGCGGCATAACCAAACCCGTGGCCAAACGGCAAGATGCCGAACCCAGCGCACATCAGAAAACTCCCCCAAGCGATCGTGCGCAACTGATTCCAATGATGGATGCGATGAACGAGTACCATTTCGCAAACACAAACGATGACGGTGTTGAGCGCCATGAGCAAACCAATTTGCCATTCGCGCAAATGAAATTCGTCCTTGAGAAAAAGAGGATAAGTCGACAGCAGTTGAAAGAAGACGGCAAAGCTTGCGATGGTCAGGAGGACGAACCACAGAAACCGCACATCGCGAAATGGACTTTGGCGCGGCGAGGCAACATCGGGTGCAACTCGGCGCTTGAGGTCGGCTTGGTGACTATAAAGCAAGACGTACAGCACCACGCCGGCGGCGAAACAAGTCGCGGCGTCCAACCAAAAAAGCCACTGGTAACTAAAGGTTGCTAAGACGCCGCCGACTGCGGGTCCGATCGAAAAACCCAAGTTGACCGCCAATCGATTTAGCGCAAACGCGCGCTTGTGCAATGCCGGTTCACAAAGCAAAGTCAACGCGGCGAGATTGGCTGGCCGAAACATTTCGCCTACAACACTCAAGCCAAAGAGAGTTACGGCAAACGACAGGTAATCCGGCATCCTCGAAAGGACGATGAACCCGATGGCGTTGAGCAACAAGGAACCAATCAAGACGCGTATCGGTCCCCAGCGTTCGCTTGCAAATCCGCCCAAGAAAGTACCTACGACGCCCCCCAGTCCGAACACGGCGATCATGGCCGCGGCAACGCCTCCGCTTGCGCCAAGGACTTGGTTGACGTAGAGCGCCAAAAACGGCAGCACCATCGATCCGCTGCGATTGACGAGCATTCCAGTCGCCAGATACCAGACTTCGCGCGGCAATCCCCGGTAGGCTTCTCGATACGCGTTGGCGACGGATTTCAGCATAATACTTAAGCGACAAGGCATCGCGGATCGGGTTCACCCCTCATCCTAACCTTCTCGCCGTGTACAGGGAGATGGAACGAAATGAAAAAAAGGACGGTGGGATGCCCGTCCTTTTCGGTTTGGTTGTCAGACGATTACTGCCTCATTTGGTCTTGGCCATCATTTCGTCGATGGCTTTGTCGAGAACCTCGGGTTCGACGCCGACAAATTTGTGGCGGATGATTCCGTCTTGATCCAAGAGTAATATCGTGGGAAAGCCCTGGATCCCATATTGACTGACGATCTTTCTGGAGTCGCCGTCAAAGAACGAACGCCAGTTGAGTTCTCTTTCCTTGACGACTTTCGTTACAGTTTCAAGTTTATCGCCGACGTTGACGCCGATTAAGGCAAACGGTTTTCCTGCCAACTTGTTAACGAGCGACCGCTCGTGGTCGAACATAGCGACGCAAGGGCCTCACCACGTTCCCCAAAAATCAACCATGACTACTTTGCCTCGATAGTCGCTCAACTTGAAGGCGACTCCGTCGATATCGGATCCAATAATGTCGGGTGCCATCTGGCCCACGGTCGGCGACGATGACACTGGCTTGGTTGCAGCCTTCGGAACTTTCGTCGAACTGGAATCGCAACTCGCCAGCAACAAAGTTGCCATCAGAATTGCGGCGAAAATTTGCTTCATTGGTTGTCTCCTGGAAGAAGAGGATGAACGTAGATACCTCGCGCGACACTTATGAGTCGACTCGTTTCGCAGACAGTGCGAGGTGAAGATTCTACTTCGGTTAGGGACTGCGGCGAAAGACCCGCTCGACGACTTCGTTGTGTTCAGGCG
>JANMEB010000536.1:0-9376 GCA_031376585.1 Planctomycetota bacterium
TCGAGCGTTGGAGTGATGCCGTCGTAGCCGGCGTAAAAAATGTTCGTTGCAGGCTGCGAGCCGCTGCCGTCCGGATCGAGTTGCCGACGTGCAAGGCGGTTGTAAACGTCATGCGAATACGTGACGGACTTGGTGAGAGTGCCAGCCGACGTTTTGAATTCGACTTTCGTCAAGCGGTTGCGAT
This sequence comes from Planctomycetota bacterium, assembly GCA_031376585.1. GTDB lineage: Bacteria > Planctomycetota > Planctomycetia > Pirellulales > Pirellulaceae > JANMEB01. The sequence continues at coordinate 185 of JANMEB010000536.1, forward strand.
GGTCCCAAGTGTATTGCTCGTAACTGCCGTCGGCGATCAGCGTTCGGCGAGTCCGGTTCCCTTCTTTGTCGTAAAGATATTTAGTTCGATTCGGCTGGGCGCCTAAGAAGTTGAATCGGTTGATCGAGATTAGGAATAGCATGGTGCGATGGCTTCAGAGTCGGATTGAAGCGCGATTCTGTGCGTGCAAGTCGTTCGAGCCGTAGGCGAGAAGGACTTGCACGCACGACACCTCCTTCATACCGTTGGAAACGGCACGTTGCAAGAGCGCGGTTGCCAGTTATTTCAATTGTCGCGCTGAGGTCAGCCGGTGGCGCGCGGTCGCCACGGCGGATGTTGTAACGGGAGCTTCATCGTCGGCAAGTACTGTTCGACGAGCGGGGCCAGTCGCTGGATCGGATGACGATCGGCCGCTTCGCGAAGATCGACGGCCGTCACGTGCAAGTAAATCTGCGTGCTGGCGATCGAACGATGGCCGAGCAGGTCGCGGATGACGACGAGCTTTACTCCCGCGCGTACCAAATGCGTCGCGAACGTGTGTCGGAGGCAATGTGGTGATACGGTCTTGGCGATTTTGGCACGCTGCGACCAACCGCGCACCCGTTCGTAGATGGCACCGCGCGACATCGAACGCTTCCTGCGGCTTTCGAAGAACGGTCCTGTCGGTAAGCGGATCCCACGGGCTTGGCGATAATTCGTCAACGTGGCGACGACTTGTTCGTTGAGTGGAATCGTTCGCTGATGGCCACCCTTGCCGGTGACTTGGATGGTTCGGTGGATCAAGTCCACGTCTTGTTCTCGAAGTCCGGAGCACTCCGAGGCGCGAATGCCCGCGCCATAAAGCACGATCAAGATCGCTCGATCGCGCAGCCCGAGAATCGTATCCGTGCCTGGCGCGGACAGCAGCGAACGCACTTCATTCTCCGACAACGTCCCTGGTAACTTGCGCGGTGCGGCCTTGATGACCGGGAAGTGCGCCAGCGGATTATCCGCGGGAAGTAAGTGCCCCATCGCGACAATCGCCCGGTAAAAATTCTTCAGCACGACGATCTGACGATTGACGGCCGAATCACCGTTATCCCGATCGCTACGCAGGTACTGCAAGTACACGAGAACATCGGCGGCTGTGATCTGCTCAGGGTCCTTGTTGGCAAGACGCAAGGTCACGAAGGCGCGGAACTGGTCGAGCGTGGCTCGATAGGCCACCATCGTCGTCGACCGCAACCCGCGCGCCGCGCAGTGGGTCCCGATATAGAGCGCAATCCAATACGACCACTTCATGGCGTCTCTCCCTCTGGCTTATCGCCGGGCAATCGTTCGACGGCTTTCTGTGACTGATCTCCGAGCACATGCAGATAAACTCCCGTCTCGTTCGGACTTCGATGCCCCATCAGCGAAGCGATCACGGCTAGGTCAACGCCGCGGTCCATCAAGTGGGTCGCGTACGAATGCCTCAGCACTTTGGGAGTCACGTTCGAATTAAGCCCGGCCCGTTCCACTGCGCGGCGAACGACTTGGCACACGTCGATGTTGCGCAGCGGCGTGCCCTTGGCCAAGGTTCGAAACAGCGCACCTTGCTTGCCTCCCCGCTGGGCCATGTACGCCAACAGCTCGGTATAGACCGCGTCGGGAATCGGCACCTGTCGCTGGCGATCTCCCTTGCCTTGTCGAATAAATAGTTCGCGGTGCTCGTGCTGAACGTCTTGGACGCGCAGCGCCGTGAGCTCAAACGTCCGCAGTCCGCAGCCATATAAGAGGAGAAGAATGGCCCGATCGCGGCGATCGGCGACCGTCGCCTGGGGACAGGCTTCGATCAATCGCTGCGCTTCTTCTTCGGTCAGACACCCTGGCTTGGCCGGTCGCTTGGTATCTTCCAGGATGAATCCGTCGAGCACGTTGCGCTGAGCTCGGCCGCAGCGCCAGGCATAATCCAAAAGCCCCCGCAGGTGGCTCAGATACTTGGCCACGGACTGCGGCGACGTCTGGGATTGGCGTTCGTGCTGGACCCAGGCCAGGTAGTCGCTCAAAGGCAATTCCCACAAGCATGTTCCGGGACGATGACCGTTCATAAATCGGAGCACGCGGCGCAGCGAGCAGCGGACGTCGCGAACCGTCCCCGCCGCCTTGCGACTGACGTCGGCCAAGTAATCGAGATACCCTTCGATCCATACATCCAGTGGCGCTTGATCGGTCATGCCGCACCTCCCTTGAGCCAGTCGTTGAGCGGATGGCGATTCGCGGCCTCTCGTCGCTGCGGATCCGAAAAATGCAGATAACGAACGGTCGTTCCGATCCCTTGATGGCCTAGCGTCTGCTGAACCTCGGGGAGTCGAACTCCCGCTTCCAACAGATCCGAGGCACAGGAGTGACGAAACTGATGCATCGACGTCAGCGGAACGCCCGCTCGGCGGGCCATCAAATGAATCCCGCGACTGATGCGTTCACCCGGCAAGCGTGCACCCAAATGATTGACGAACAAAGCCGGCTCGTCGGTTCGACCAAGTTGCTCCAGAAAGTTATGCCGCTTTGGCAAGTACGATTCGACCGCGTGCCAAACAAGTTCGGGCACGGTGAGTTGCCGTTGACGACCGGTCTTCCGCCCGTCGACCAAGAGCAAACCCTGCTCGCGATCCCAGTGGCTGACACTCAGTCGTTCGAGCTCGCCGCGACGCAGTCCAAGTCCGTAGAGAATGGCGATCATCGCCAATCGCTGGTGCCGCTGGAACTCATTGGGACTCGCCAACGCTCCTTGCCACAATCGTTCCATCGACTGCCGATCGATGCGCTGCGGAGCGCGAGCATAGGGATTCAACTTCGGTCCGTTCAGCCACTTGAGCGGACTGCTCGTCCAATATCCCTCGCGGACCAACCAGCGCCCCATGCACCGAAGCGCGCTCATCACACCACTGACCGTCGCCTTCGCCTTGAACATCGTTCGCTCGCGGATGTATCCGACCATCAGATCGGCGTTGATCTCCTCGAGCTTCGGTCGCGGCCGCCGTGCCTTGATCCAGAGACCAAACTTCCCCAGTTCACTTCGAATAATGGCTACACGTTCTGGGCTCCATCCCGCTGCTTGGTACTCATCCACGTACCGATCTACTAACGAATCCCAGCGTCGCATCGAAATTACCTCCGGCAATTGGACATCGGCAAAGAAAAAACAAAGAGGCTTCGCCGCTACCGCGGCGAAGCCTCTTACGACTCTTTACCAAACAATATGACGCCCAATACGACGCTACACACGCCGCCAATTTCGCCGGAATTGAACTAAAAACTCGAACTCGCTAATTCTTCGGGTCATTATTTCAAAAGGCTGCTGGCGGTAGGTAGAGCAAGGAACCCTAATTCACTTGCACTCCCATTTCGCGCAGCAAGTGATCGGCGTGGTAGACGATGCCGGTGATCCACAAGACGTAGCGAATATCGACACCGATGGAACGGCTGTAGCTTTCGTTCCAAGCGAAATCGTTGATCGTGGCTTCGAACGTGCGGTCGAAGTTAACGCCGACCAATTGGCCTTTCGAATTGAGTACCGGACTGCCGGAGTTTCCGCCAGTGGTGTCAGTGTTGTACAAGATTGCGACAGGAACTTGTTTCAATTTGGGATGCGCAAACGGGCCGAAGTCGCCGGCCTGATAGCGATCGAGAAGTGCTTGTGGAGTGATGAACGGATCGACGCCCGTGGTTTTGTCGATGACTCCCTTGAGCGTGGAGAGCGGCGTTTTGAAAATCGCGTCGGCGGGTGAATAGCCTCGGATGTGACCATAAGTAATCCGTAGAGTGCCGTTGGCGTCGGGGACAAATTCAGTCGGCAAAAATGCTTGTTTGACTTCGATCAAATTTCCATAAAGCTGAGTCAGACGACCTTCGCGAGTTTTGTCGGCCTCGCGGAGTGCCTTGTAGGTCGGATGCAGTTGCACGATCAGCTTAAGGATCGGATCGTCACTGGCTTCTAATTCGGCAGGCGATTTTTTCAAACAATCTTCGACAAACGAAAGGTCACCCAATTTAGTTCCAGCAATCAAAGCCTTGGCTGTGGGAGAACTTTCGTTTGGTTTGGCCACCAAGGACGCGAGCGGTTTAACGTCATTAACGCCGGGAATCGCGCTCAGCCTTGCGAACATCCCACTCAACATGATCTCGTCGGTTGGTCCGTCCCAATCGTTGATATCCAGTTTAAGTTGCTGAACGGTTTGATCGAAGTTGCGATCCATGTAGGGCGTTTCGCGCTCGAGATTGTCTTTGGCCCGTTCGACGGCTGCGTCGTAGACGAGAAAGCCGAACGAAAGCGCGCGACACGCCGAGCGTAATTGTTGCAAATGAATTTCCAACGGGGCCTTGGCAGAAATTTCGGAATAGGCCTCGTTAATTTCACCCATTACCGTGCCATACTTGCTTCGGCGCGCTGGTTCGCTTTCGATGAACTCTTGCAGTTTTGACTCTTGCTCGGCTCGGGCAGCGACGATTTTAGCGCGGCGAAGGCCGAGCAGTTGTCCGCGCGAACGCTTTTCAACGTTGGCGAGAGACTTGATACGCGACGCATGCTTAATCGCAATCGCTCGATCGTTGGCTCCTGCATTTTCGAGTTCGCGAATTTGCCAGTTGTACAGATCGACGATTGCGGGCAAGCGGATGTCTTGCTCATAGCGAAGGAAACTGGCCGTCTTGTGGCGGACGGTTCGCCCAGGATAGCCAAGCAGAAAAACAAAATCGCCCTCGTCGACGCCTTGCGGAGCGACTTGGATAAATCGTTTCGGTTGATAGGGAACATTGTCGGGAGAATAGTCCGCTGACGAGCCGTTGGGTGCAACATACGCTCGCATGAACGAGAAATCGCCCGTGTGTCGCGGCCATTCCCAATTATCCGTTTCGCCGCCGAAATTTCCGACAGCCGCCGGAGGAGCAAACACTAGCCGTACGTCTTTAAGATAAGTGTAAAGAAACAATACGTACGTCTTGCCGGCAAACATTTCGGCGACTTCGGCACGCAAGCCAGGGTTTTCTTTTTCGGCAACTTGTTCGAGTTCTTTGCTCCTCTTTTCGACGGCTTTGGTCCGTTCTAAGAATGCCATTCCGTCTTGCACTGCCGCGAGGACTTGTGGCGAGATGTCTTGGTAGCCTTCGGTGATTCTGACAGTGTAACCTGGGGCCGGAATTTCTTCGGCGAGCGATTTTGCAACAAAACCTTGGTCAAGTAAATCGTTTGCCTTCGTGCTCGCGTTCTGGATCGCCTCGAACGCACAATGATGATTCGTAATGATCAAGCCGTTGCTCGAAACAAACGATCCGGTGCAGCCATTCACCCGGCAGATGCCGTCAACCAAACTGACGTTGTCAGGATTGAACAAGTCTTCGGGCGATAACTCCATACCATGTTCATTAAGCTTCAGTCGGTGAAGCTCACTCATGGGGAACATTCCTTCGTCGGACAAGCAAACTCGACTGCATAATGCAGCAATGAAACAGGCGGCTACAAAACAAGTTCGTGTGTTCATCGTTGTTCTCGAAGTCGTAAAATTTGCGCGAGCCTATGAGCAGGTGTCGCGTTCATTGTCATGAAAAGATTGGCCGCCGTCGATTGGATATGGGTTTGGGGGGGACAGACTCAGCCTGTGACCGATCACAAACCATTCGTCAATTCGCCGACCAAGTCGACAGGTATTTTTCCGCGGACCTCGTCGGCAGAAAAGCCCTGGCTGAAGAGGCTTTGCAATTTCGTGAGCGCTGCCTCAAAGGTCATATCGACGCCAGAGACAACACCGGCTTGGGCCAAACCTCCACCGGTGGCGTACTCGGCCATGGCCACATGACCTTGAGGACATTGGGTCAAGTTGACGATGACAACGCCGCGCTTGGTTGCGTCCGCGATCGCATCCATCAAGGCTTGGTTGTTCGTCGGACCGTTTCCGACTCCGTAGGTTTGCAAGATAAGTGCTTGGAGTGGCTGGCTCAGAATATGCTGCACGACAGACGCCGAGAGTCCAGGGAAAAGCCGAATCGTGGCAACGCGAATTTCGGAAAGTGCCAGGACTTGAAACTTCGCGGCAAGATCGATCGGTCGAATTCGTTCGTGAAAGACCTCGATGTCAGTGCCCGCAATTCCCAAAGGCGCAAAGTTCGGCGAGTCAAAGGCTTCGAACAGCGAAGTGCTGCCCTTAGTCGCGCGACAACCTCGCAACAGACGACTGCCGAAAAAGATGCAGACTTCCGGAATCGAAAATCGCGACGCCAAGATCATCGCAGTCATTAAATTTTCGCGCGCGTCGTTTCGCAATTCGCAAAGCGGCAGTTGCGAGCCAGTCAGAATCACAGACTTTGTGAGACCCCGCAACATGAAGGCAAGAGCCGACGCCGTGTACGCCATCGTGTCGGTCCCATGCAGAATTAGAAAACCGTCGAAGCGTTCGTAGCAGCGTTTGATTTCTTCGGCGATCCGACGCCAATCCGTCGGCGTCATATTGGCCGAATCCAGGACCGGCTCGAATTCAAAGATTTCGTACTCGGGCATCGCGGGATCGGCAAGCTCAGGAATCTTCGTCATCTGCTGCTTGAGGAAACCGGGTTGTGGTTGATAACCGTCAGCCGTTCTCCGCATCCCGATCGTTCCACCGGTGTTGATGATAAGGACTTTTGTTTGCATAGTCGGCGAGCATACAAAGAATTCGGTGGTTGACGAAAGGCGCTTGAAGCGTCATGCTTTTAAGGAAGACGGCGCTTGGTTTGGTCGGCCCAACGTGAGGCCATCCGATCCACTGGTGCCGCGCAAAAACATAGTGATAGTTTGCGGCGGACTGATTCGAAAGCCGGGAATGACTTGGTGGTCGATTCCGGACCCGAATGATGCGTATGATGACGGCCCAATTTGTCTATTTGAACTGAGGAATTTGAACCATGCTTGAAACCAAAAAAGCGAATCCACCTCGTCCTATTCCGGTCGACGAATCTCGAGCGCATTGTGCTTATGCGAATTTTTGCCGTGTTACTGGTTCGCCGGAAGAGTTGATCGTTGATTTCGGGCTGAATGCACAACCGATGGGAACGAACGACAAGCCGGTCGAAATTTCCCAGCGGATCGTGCTGAACTTTTTTACGGCCAAACGTCTGCTTCACGCCTTGCATATCTCGGTTATGCGTCACGAAGAAGTCTTCGGAAATATTGAAACGGATATTCAGAAGCGCATTCGAACCCCCGAAGCCGCGAACGTCTAGTTTTCGCTAAGTTCGTAATTCTAACACCGGCGCGAACGGATCGCGGTCGGTGTTTTCGTTTTTAATCCAGCCAGCGATTGACGAACAATTTCGAGTCGGCAATCAAATAAATGTCCGTGAGTGTCATGATGCCGAAAAAAACGATTGTCGATGTCAACCCAAGTAACAAATGCGTTTTAATGCGAGTCGATTTCAACGTGCCTCTCGACGACGCGGGCAAGATCACCGACGACCGACGAATTGAAATGGCCTTGCCATCGATTCGTTCAGTCTTGGATCGAGGCGGACGATTGATTTTGATGTCGCATTTAGGACGGCCCGACGGCGCCCCGGACTTAAAATACAGCCTTAAGCCAACGGCCGAGCATCTGGCGCATCTGCTCGGTTCCCCAGTTATATTTGCAACCGACACGGTTGGTCTCGACGCGCAGCAGAAGGCCAAAGCGCTCAAGAGCGGCGAATGTCTGGTCTTGGAAAACGTGCGTTTCGAGGCGGGGGAAAAAAAAGGCGATCCAGGGTTCGCCAAGAAGTTGGCAGATCTGGCCGACATTTACTGCAACGATGCGTTTGGGACGTGCCATCGCGAAGATGCCTCGATGGTCGCCGTGCCACAAGCGATGGGCAACAAGCCGAAGGTTGTTGGGCTGCTTGTGGAAAAAGAAATTCAATACCTTCGCGACGCAATTGCGAATCCCGGCCGCCCATTCGTCGCGATCTTGGGTGGGGCCAAAGTCTCAGACAAAATCAAAGTCATTAAAAACTTGCTCGAGCGTTGCGACAAAATTCTTATCGGTGGCGCGATGGCGTACACGTTTTTGGCCGCTCAGGGCATTTCCGTCGGAATGAGCAAAGTCGAAACCGATCGGCTCGACTTGGCCAAGGAACTACTAGCGCAGGGCAAAAATAAAATCGTCTTGCCAACGGACCATCATTGCGGCGATCGATTTGCGGCGGATTGTAATAAGCAAATCGCAGAAGGAAAAATCCCGGACGGATGGATGGGATTGGATATAGGTCCACAGACGATGGAAGCTTTCTCGAAAATCATTACCAGCGCGAAGACAGTAGTCTGGAATGGTCCCATGGGAGTGTTCGAGATGCCGCCGTTCGATGCAGGAACCAAGGCAATTGCCAAAGCCCTTGCCGACGGATCGTCGGTCAGTATCGTTGGCGGCGGTGACAGCGCAGCGGCAATCGAGCAATTCGGATTTGCCGACAAAGTCACACATGTAAGTACCGGCGGCGGGGCAAGTCTTGCGATGCTTGAAGGCCAGTCATTTAAAGCGGTTGACGTCTTAGACGACGCATAAGATTTTCGGACAAGTTGTCGCTAGCTAATTCCAACTCGGAAAACGACCTTCGACACAATGATCGCCGCGCCACTTGGATTTGGCGAAGTGTTTACTTGTTGAGTAACGATTCAAGCTTGAGCTGAAGCTCATATCGCTGGCTGCCTTCGGTGCGCTTGACCGCTTTGCGATAGAGCGACCGGGCGCGCGAGTACTTGCCATCCAATTCGAAAGCAGTTGCGTCGGCGATCAACTTTTCGACTTCTGATTTTTGCGAATCGAGAGCCGCCGCGCGTTGTTGCCGAATTTCCGCTACGCTCAAATCGCCGTGTAGCGCGGAACTATTTTCGTTGCTGTAGTTAATTGAAGTCGTTCCACTAGTCTGCACGGTTTGGGTGTCACGATCGCCGTCAAAGGCATCCGCCCAACTTTTGGCTGCGGCTGGAGGTGGCTGAAGTGGCGGATAGTAAGGTTCGACAATATCACCAGGCTCGCCGACGACTGGAATAAGTCCGGTCACGAACGGACGCAGACGGCCATCGAAAATAGAACCGAATCCGCCGTTGGGCACGACGACACTTGGCGAATTGCTCGTCATGGTTCGCGAGTTTCCTTTTCCCATTCGGATGCCGAGGGAGAATCCGCTACCGTTATCGTTCAGGCTACCAAACCCGAAAGTCGCATCGGCATT
>JANMEB010000551.1:0-31804 GCA_031376585.1 Planctomycetota bacterium
TCCAGCGGCAAATTCAAACTTTTTGTCAGTTTTCGTCCGACAGGACCAAAGGTGTCACGTCCGCGTCGATACTTGAAATGTTGGGTCGCGCAGAGGCGCGTCGAGTCACGTTGCGGACAAATCATTTTCAACCGAGGCGAAATACCATGCGTCAATTAATTCATCGAGCCATGCATCAATCTGACGATTTGGTCGTCGTGTTTGATTACGTCGATTCCAAAGGAGTCACCACTCACCGCGTCGCTAGCCCTATTCGGTTTATGGGCTCGGATCGATTCTTGGCATTATGCCTTTGCCGGGAGGAGCCTCGCCAGTTCGCACTCAACCAATGCCGCAATCTCCGATTGGACGGCGCAATTAATTACGTCATGCCAGTCGAAATATTAGCATCCGCATGACTCAAGGTTCAGCAAGCGAGTTGCGGATTTGACTTGAATTTGAAATTGGTGACGAGCCTGCGTCTACCGTCCGCCGCCTCGGCCGCCTGCGCCACCACCGGGTCCGCCGCCACGTCCACCGGCGCCACCACCGGCACGACCGCCTGCACCTCCCGCGCCGCCGCGTGTTCCGGCGTTAGCCGAAAACGATCCACCGTTGGTTGGGCCAGCACTATCTTGACCCGCTGCACAACCATTTTGACCCGCTTGGCCGCCGAGTTGACCGCTTGCGACATTTTGTCCGCGCGTTTGCTGTTGTGCGGTTTGGGCGATCATTTGCTTTTCTTGCACGACTTGTTGCGAGAGCATTGCCAAACATGCGCCCAGTTCAGCTTGATTGAGTCCGCCGTCGGAGTCTCGGTCAAATTGCTGGATCATCGTTGCAGCGAATGTCGAACTATCGAAGGCATTCGGGCCTTGCTGTCGCGCATCATTGTGTTGACGATGTCCAGGTCCGCCACCTCCGGCGTTCGGTTGCGCGGCCGGGTTGTCTTGTCCGCCAGCCTGCGGACCTTTGTTTCCTTTTTTGTCGCCGTCTGCCAGCCCGGTGGCGGCCATCGTCAAACTAAGTAAACCAATCAAAAGGAAGTTCGTCTTCATCTTGCTACCCCTTCATTCCGGAAAAGATTTTTTACTCGAGATGCCCCCGCCGCTCGACTTTGGATACCCAAAGTATATCCATCCCTACAGTTCGCGGAAACAAAGGCGACTTATGCCGCCTTGCGCGTTTCTGCGACTTCGTTGAGTCGATTGTAGAGCGTTTTCAAGCTGATGCCCAACTCTTCGGCAGTGGCTTGCTTGTTGCCGACGTGGCGGTCGAGCGAGGCTTGGATGGCCAGCCACTCCAAATCGCGCAGGGATTTCCCGGAAAAATCAAACTCTACCGAGGAGCGCGCCGGTGCGGCCAAGAATGCCGGCAGATGCTCCGGCAAGATCGGCAAGTGATCGCAAAGGATCGACGCACGCTCGACGACGTTGGCAAGTTCACGAATATTTCCAGGCCAGTGGTGAGCGGAAAGTAACTGGAGCGACGTATGGACAAATGGCTGAGGGTAAGCCGCCGCGTCGACTCGAATGCGTCGCAACAAATGCGTTGCTAGTTCGGCGATGTCAGAAATTCGTTCTCGCAGCGCGGGGACGGCGATTTCAAACGTGTTGATGCGATACATCAAGTCTTCGCGAAAGAGTTCGTCGTGTACCATTTGCGCTAAATTTCGGTGCGTGGCCGCGACGATGCGCACGTCGACTTGAAAAGCTTGGTTATCGCCGACGCGGCGGACTTCACCACTTTCCAAAACCCGCAAAAGTTTGGATTGCATTGCTTTGGGAAGTTCGGCGATTTCGTCCAAGAACAGTGTGCCACCGTCAGCAACTTCGAACAGTCCGGTCCGATTTTCATCGGCACCGGTGAAAGAGCCTTTGCGGTGGCCGAACAACTCGCTTTCAATCAGTTGCTCTGGGAGCGCCGCGCAGTTGACGGCGACGAACGATTTTTCGCCACGCGTGCTTTGCGCATGGACGGCTCGCGCGACCAGTTCTTTGCCGGTTCCGGTTTCGCCGACGATGAGCACGGTCGACGAAGTCGGAGCAACTTTCTCGATTAGCGATTTGACTTTTTGCACGGACGGATGCGCGCCGATCATTTCCGATCGGCCCTCCAGTTTATCCAACCGCAATTCGAGCGCACGGCATTTTCGAGTTAGCTGAAGTTTTTCGCTAACGCGCAGCAACAAGGCATCAAGTTCCGCAAGCTTGCAAGGTTTGAGCAAATAATCGAAGGCACCGAAACGGAGTGCGGCAATCGCCGAATCGACCGAGCCTTTGCCCGTCAGCACGATGGCCTCGGTGGTTGGCGAGAGTTCTTTGGCTTTGGCAATGACGTCGATACCGCTGAGGCCTGGCATATCCAAATCGACTAGGACGCAGTCGTAGCTGTTTCGCTCAAGAGCGGCGACCGCGGTCAAGCCGTCGGGACAAACCGTGACTTCGTGCCCCATGCGCGGCAGTTCGACGCGGATGAGGTCTTGCAAATGGACTTCATCGTCGGCGAACAGGATTTTGAGTTTGGGCTTATCAGGCCGCTTTGAGTTTGGTTGTTTCATGTGAATTCAAAGGAATTTCAACCGTGAACCGCGAGCCTCGGCCGACCCCGGCACTGAAAGGTCGAATGGTCCCGCCGTGCTCTTCGACGATTCGAAACGTGATCGACAGGCCTAAGCCGGTACCTTGTCCGTCGCGGCGGCGCGTGAAAAACGGCTCGAACAGGTGCTGCTGGACTTCGTCGTTCATTCCGCAGCCGTTGTCTTCGAACACGAGCTTCATGCGATGTGCGTCGCGCGTCAAGCGAACCCAAACGGTACCGCCTGAGCCCAAGCTGTCGAGTCCGTTGGTCAGCAAATTGAGGACGACTTGTTTGAGCTCTTGTGCATTGACGTCGGCGACGATGGGTTGGGGGCATTCCAGTTCGATTTTTCGGTCGCGATATTTCGCCAACGGACGGACCATGTCGACGACCGATTCCAGTAGCGGCCCGATTTCAGTGGGCGTTTTTTGGGCATCGCCCAAGCGTGAAAAATCGAGCAAGCCGGCGGTGATTTCTTTGCAGCGAAAGGCCTCGCTCTGGATTCGCCGCAGGTATTTTTTCAAGTCTTCGATTTCGGCATCGATTTCAGATCCCGCGCGATCGGCGGGAGGATTCAAAATATCGTGCAGCCGCATTTCGAGCGATTCCGCAGACCAAGCAATCGAGGCGAGCGGATTGTTAATTTCATGAGCGACACCCGCCGCCAAAAACCCGACGCTGGCCAATTGCTCTTTCCGCACGATTTCCTTGGTCCGCAATTTGACTTGCTCGTCCAAGTCGGTCTTGATCTGGTAAAAGTTCTCGGTCATGTCATTGAATGCTTCGGCCAATTCACCGACTTCGCTTCGGGCTTTGACGTGAATGCGAAATTGATAATCGCCGGTCGCGACCCGTCGCGAGCCGTTGATCAACGATCCCAATGGCTTGAAAAGCGATGTGCGAAACATGACGATCAGCCACGTCAGCAGCAGCAAGGCACCGCCGAGTAACGTGAGGCTGATCAGCACCCACGAGTAATATTCAGCGCGGACTTGCTCGGCGAAGGCTTCCATGCGCTGCTTAAGGAATCCGGGCAATTCGCCTACTCGGCCATGCAATTGCGAGACTTCGTCGTCAAGAGCGTGTCGGGCGACGCAATCGTCGTGAGCCCATTCGGTTTTCTTGGCGAGCTGCTCGATCGATTGCAAGCCGATGCGGATCATCCCCACAGTTTGGATTTCGGCCGAGATGTCGGCGATGCGAGGATCTCTGAGCTGATGATGTTCCAACTGATCGTTGTAGTTATTGAGCGCGAAGCGAACGGCGGCCAATTTTTGCAAGAATTCCATCCGCTCCCATTTGCGTTCAACATTGGGTGCTTGCTTGGTAGCGGGAAAGACTGCCGGGAGGAACATTTCGGAATGTGAAACTCGCAAGTCTCCGACCGAACGATTGAGTTCCGCCGTCAACGGAAGTTCAGCGGCGCGAGCGCGAATGCTTTTAGTCAAATCGCGAAATTTGAAAGCGCCGTGGATGCTGGATGCCGACAACGACGCGACAATTACGACCAACAAGGCCGCGCCGATATACATCTGCGTTCGAATTCGCGAACAAGAGAACACCCACGACCTCCTTGTCGAGCGGCATACTTCGGGCGGCCAGACTGTATCCCAAGAGTGCTATCGCAGGCAACGCCAAAAGGTACCGCAATAGATGCACTCAATTCGGCTCCGGGGTCGCACGCTCAGAGCCTTCGAAGGGCGCCGAGGATTGCCGCGGAACACGTCGCTATGCAAGGGCCATCCTGCGCAGCAGATACCAACCGACGAGTAACATGACGACGTTTCCGGTCCAGACAAAGATCGGCGCGAGATGGCCTGTCTTGGTTTGACTGATCCCGAACATCAACAGCGGATAATAGGCAATCAAGATTGGAAAAAAGCACATGAAGAATACGACCCAAAAATCGGAACTTTGCATGCGCAGCGCCAGCGGCACGCCGACGAGTACAAAACAAAGGCAACTGAAACCGTTGGCCCAACGCCGCCAAGGCTCGACGGCGATTCGATGTTGTCGCATTTCTAACTCGTGTAAATCTTCGAATTCCGGAGCCCAATCCGGATGGGTTAGTCCCACCAGATTTCCGCCGAGCATTTGAAACGACGCGGCCATCGCCATTTCGCGTCGCTTGTGAATCAAGGAGATTTGGCTTGCTTGTGCGGCAACTGGAATAGCGCGAAGTGGAATAGCGGAAGGACTGACGTCGCCTTTCTTCGATTTTCGCGTCGCGTCGGAGAGATCGATAGGCAGAGTGTCTTCATCGATGATTGCTAATGTGTTGTCGCCCAATTGAAATGTCCCGTTCTTGATCCAAATCAAAAGCTTGTTCGATTTCGGATCACACGACAGCCGCGCATGTTGTGCGGTGAGGCGAAAGCCTTTGCTGGAATCGTCGCCGAATTTCTCGACCGTCAAGCCGTAAAGGTCTTTGCCCGAAATGTCCTGGACGGCAAAAGACAGGCGGCCGTTGTTAAACTTTTGATCGGCACTCAGCACAGCATAAATCGTCTTTTCAACCGAATTTAAGATGACGTGGTAAACGCCCTCGCGGCCCCACGAGACCGCGATGTCGTTCATGATGACCGTTAACAGGCTCAATAGAAAAGCAAAAATGATCGCAGGCCAGACGACAACCATCGGCGAGCCACCCATGGACTTGATCGCCACGATTTCATTGCTGGACGACATGCGAGCAAACACGTTGCACGCGGAAAATAAAATCGTCGCAGGGATAGCAAAAAAGAGTGCTTGGGGCAGCACAAACGGAATCAACTGGATGATCGTGATCGGCGTCAGGTTTTGCTGGATGGCTTCCTGCACGACCCCGACCAACATCATCACGGCCGTCATGCCAACGACCGTGACCAAGAAGACTTTGGTCAGTTCCAGCAGAACGTATCGGGTCAACAGATTCATTGCGCGGTATTCTTTCGCCAGAGCTTGGTTTGGCCTGCGATCGAATGAATAGGGGCCAAGAGTTCGGGACGAAGAATGTAGCAGGAGCAACAATCTGCTTGAATAGCAACTCGCTGCTGGCAGAACGAGTGCAATACGTCAGTAGATTGGCCGCAGTGGGCCAGCAATGCAAATCACAGATCGACGGCCGAGTCACTTCCTTTGCGACTGTTCCGTAAATGCTCCATCAAAAAACTAATTCCCGAAGCGTAAGCTCGGATGGCTTCGGGCTGTTTTTTTTCCCGAGCTGCAGTGCGTGCTTGCTGGAATAATGAGTCTAATCGTTTCCGATCAACAGTCCATTGTTCTTCGACTGCGGCTTCGCAAAGTTGGTTTGTGATGTGCTCCAACTGCGAGAGCAAATTTTCGCCCGAAACGCAATCGGTGCGCGAATATGGGCCCTTGCCAAACCGCTTTTCCGACGTGACCAAAGTGCCTCCATCGGCGGCACCAGTCCACTGGACCAAAATCCAAATCGCGCTGGCCACGGAAATAATTGCCGGAATCGCGGTGGTCACATAGGAATTCGTGGTTAGCCAAAGAATGATGATCGCCGCGAGACTGGCGATCAGCGTTCCCCAAGCAATCGGCGAGATCGATCGTTTATTTGCTCTCGCACCGATGGTCAGCGGTTTGATTTGCTGGCCTTCCTGAGACAGCCGTTTGACTTGCGCGATAATCAGGGTGATGTTGTCGGGACCGCCGCGCAGATTGGCGATATCCACGAGGACTTGGGCCGCTTGCTTGGGTGGAAGATTGGCCAAGATTGGTCCAAGCTCGTTGTCGGGGATTTGGCCGGTTAAGCCATCGGAGCAGACGAGGTACACATCGCCAACTTCGCAAGGAAACGGTCCCTCCAAATCGACTTTGACTTCTGGATAGGGACCCAGCGAGCGTGTGATAACATTTTTGGGGATTGCCAGCGCGGCTTCGTTTTCGGCGTTGAGGTAGCCGGACGCGCGCATCTCCCAAACCAAACTGTGATCAAACGTAAGTTGTTCGAGCCGGCCTTTCCGCAATCGGTAGACACGGCTGTCGCCGATGTGAGCGCAAACAGCACCTTGCGGCAACAGCGTTAGCGCCGTGCAAGTCGTGCCCATGTTGTGGAATTCTTCATTGGCTTGTCCCCGGCGATTGATTTCCGCGTTCGCTTCAATGACCGCGCGACGGATTGCTTCGGGGCCAGAAAGCTCAACGAATTTGCGGTACAAATGCGGAACGTGATCGATTGCCAGACGGCTCGCCAATTCACCGGCGGCGTGAGCACCCATGCCGTCGGCCACCATGAACAAATGCCCGCGCTGGCTCCAATGTTCCATGCTGGTGGCCATAGCGACGGCAAAGCTGTCCTGATTATTGGAACGGCGCATGCCAATGTCGCTGACGCTGGCGACATCCAAATATTGATCCCAATTAATTGCGGATTCGTTCATCAGAATCTGCCGCTGGCCGATGACTTGGAGTTGCGTTTAGGAATAAATTCGCGAAGGCTAGCAGGAATAGCGTGCCGCACCCACAATGGGGCCAATCCGACCTTGATCATAGCTGAGGCGCAGCAGTCCTTCTATCGGCTATTTTAACCTTCGGTCGGATTTGAGCAGGAATCGCCCTAGCGACTTTTGTTGGAATTCCTCTATCATCCGCTGCCGGATTGGCGAAAATCGAGCCCATCGTCAGAGGAAATTAAACTCTTGAAAGTCGTTTGCGATTATCGATCGATTCGCATGATCGGCTTGCTGGTGCTCCTGTCGGGAGTACTTCAATGCGGCTGCATTCGCCGCGTGTTGATGGTGCGAAGCGATCCCGAAGGCGCACTCGTTTCGATCGATCGGCAAACGGTTGGCCAGACACCCGTCGCGGTTCCATTCACGTACTACGGTACGCGAGAAATTCGCTTGGAAAAGGACGGCTTCGAGCTGTTGGAAACCAAGGAACGATTTCGTCCGCCCTGGTACGACATTCCGCCGCTCAGCTTTTTGACCGCGCATTTTTCGCTGCGCGAACGGCGCGACGTGCGGAATTTGGATTATCGACTTACGCCAAAAGCGATGGTCGATGAAAGTGAGCTGTTGCAGCGGGCCGGGCAACTGCGAACTGATGTGGGGCGAGGGACGGTCACCCTTCCGCTCGACGGGCAATGATTTGCAATTCGCTTCACGAGTCGGGGTCTGGCTCATTTTTTGGAAGCAAAATATTTGAATCAGTCAAAACATCTCGGCCGAAAAATGTGCCTGACCCGCTGATGTTGCCAGGGACGATGGCAGGGTGAGAGTAAGCGATGCCTTACCATGTTGCATCGCTTTCGTTGGTGACAGTTCCTTTGTAACCAGCACCGGCAGGCTTGCGCTGCAAAGCGCCGCGCACGCCAAGTTGCCCTGGGTCGCGTGCCAAGCTATCCGCGAACGTGCGCAAATCGTTCATCAACGGCTTGAGGCGATAACTTACGTCGCGCGCGTTCTCAAGCGTCGCGTTCAAGTTTTCGTAGAGCGACGGGTCTTTAATGATCCGCCCAAGCGTGCCTTCGCCCGAATTAATCGCTCTGGAAAAATCGTCGACGTTTTTCACAAGGCGATCGATCCCTTCCATACTGGATTTAAGCTGTGACACGATCGCTGGCCCTTCGCTGCCGAGCGCTTTCGTAAAGTCTTCCAAGTTGGCCAAGTTCACATCGGCCCGATCGCCGACTGCACCGAATTTGTTGATCGCCTCGCGCGCCTCGGCCATCGTCGCTTTGGCGTCGTTGAAAAAAGCAGGCAAGCCCTTGATCGTTTCCTTTAGCTCACCTTTGAACGATTCGTCGTTGGCGAAATCATCGAATTTTTGCATGACGCTGTTGAGGCTCGTCAACGCGGTGTTGGCCGTTTCCGAAAGCTTGCGAACATTTTCCAAAATGACTTTGAGATCGCTGTTTTCGTCTCCCAAAGCTTCCTGGAATTTGCTCGTGACCTTGCTGATCCCCTGAGCGGCTTCGTTGACCCTTTCACCGGCCTGTTGGATCGAATCCATCGTGTCGGAGACCTTTCCTTTGAGATCGATCACCACGTTGACAACTTCCAACGGATTCGGTTTGACTTTCACGTTCAACATTTCGTCGCCTGGACCAAGCTGAGCACCATGCACTTCGGAAGCGCCCGGCAAGATATCGATTACAGCGTCGCCCAAAAATGACTCGGTGCCGATTTGAGCGACGTCGTCTTGAAACAGTTTCTCGTCACGCTTGATATTCATTTTCAGCACGACGCCCCGATCAGCCGTTTCGACTTTGGCAACGCGGCCAATCAAGATTCCATTTTTTCGCACCGGAGTGTTGCGCGTGACGCTGGGTGCCGTCGTAGGCCGCAAGATGATCGCATATTGTGGTGTCCAGCCCTCGCCAAACAGAAAAATGAGAATTCCCATGATCATCACGGCCAAGATCACCACGACGCCAACACGGAATTGGAGTAAGCGTTCTTCCATGACAGAAATTTCCTATTCGGTCTTGTTGATTAGTTGTCCGGCGGTCGCCCGCATTTCCATCATCCGTTGGCCAGCTTCCCCTTTGACAAACTGGCGAACACGGCGATCGCGAACCGTGTCCAGTTGATCCGGCGAACCATCAAAAATGATTTGTGGTTCGTTGGGTTCCAATCTCGAAAGCGGAAAAAGCATAACGATTCGATCCGCGACCTTGCGAGCCGTCGCCATGTCGTGCGTGACCACGATGCTGGTGACCATTCCCCGGCGACTAGTACGCAATATTAGTTCGTTGATCACGTCGGCCATGATTGGATCGAGCCCCGTCGTCGGTTCGTCGTATAGAACAAGTTCCGGATTGAGGATCAGCGCTCGAGCCAATCCGACACGCTTGCGCATGCCGCCGGAGAGTTCCGCCGGTTTCTTGAAAATGACGTCGTCCGGCAATCCCACCGCCGCCAAATTCTCCAAAACCAGTTCGCGCATTTCGTCGGCACCCATCTTGCGATGTTGCCGCAACGGAAACGCCACGTTTTGGCCCACGGTCAGGCTGTCAAACAGAGCGGCGTTTTGAAAAACAAATCCGAATCGCAAACGGAGCACGCTGATTTCCTTTTCCGAAAGCGTCGTCAAATCGATCCCGTTGAACATGACATGCCCACGCGTCGGTCGAATCAAGCCAATAATGGTCTTCAATAAGACCGTCTTGCCACATCCGCTTTCACCCAGCAAAACCAAAGTCTGACCGACGGGAATCTCGAGCGACACATCGCGCAGCACCAAGTTGGCGCCGAATTGCATCGAGACGTTATCGACTTTGACCAGGATGTCGCGTCCTTCAGGACGCTCGTTCGTCATATCACATCAGTCCAGTTCCGGCTGTCTCGATGCTTTGGTTGATCGACTCCAGCAAGATTCCCAAAAATAGGTCCAGGATCAAAATAACTACAAACGAGTATACAAATGAAGCCGTCGCAGCGCGCCCAACTCCTTCGGCCCCCGCGTCGCAGTTAAATCCTTGATAGCAGGCCACCATTGAAATCGCGGACCCAAAAAAAACGCTTTTGATGAGCCCTTGAAATAAGTCGAATGTCGTGACAAAAGCCGCGCTGTTCGACCAGTAGTGATGAATGTCGATTCCCAAAACCCACACGCTATAAAAATGTCCGCCCGCCACGCCCATGAAATCCGCCATCGCGGTCAGCGCTGGAATCATGAACAAACACGCCAAGAAACGGGGCACAACCAAATACCGAATCGGATTAGCTCCCATGCTGGCCAAGGCATCGATTTGCTCAGTGACTCGCATCGTGCCAAGTTCGGCGGCCATTGCGCTACCCACTCGCCCAGCCAACATCGTCGCAGCAAGCACCGGCCCGAGTTCGCGGACCAGCGTCATGTTGATCACTGCACCGAGCCGAGTTTCCAAACCCATTTGCGCGAACTGCGCATAGCTTTGAACAGCCAACACCATGCCGATAAACGTGCCGGTTAGCGCGACAACGGGCAAGCTCGATACGCCGATCGAATAAAAATTCGGAAAAATCGTTTCGCTTTTGGGAAGTTGAATTGTCCACGCGAGCGTTCGCCATACGAATAAGCCGAACTTTCCCAGCGCCGTGATCCCTTCAATGAAGACCTGTCCCCAGTCCGCGATCCAGTTCGTCAGTCGATCGATGAACGAATGCGATGGAGGTCTGCCAAGATCAGCGACTGAGGCCATTTCAATTTTCCCATGCGCGCAACATCAAACGCCCGTCGCGTCCGACACCTAACTCTATCGGTTAGATAAAGTGTACTGCTTGAGCAAGTTTATCCGTTTGGGCAATCCTTTCGATTCCAGGTTGTCTGTGCTGGCAAATGGCGGATGCATCATATTTCCGTCGAAAAACCCCATTTGGCACAATGATAGTTCGGTTTACGCCGAGGTCACCAGCATGTCGGCGGACCGTACAATCTAGGGCGGCTAGTCAGGATTTTCGATTCCAAAGCTGAGGAACTTAGCGATGAACTACCGCTTGGCTTGCATAGCTCGATGGGTCGCCGTCATTACGCTATTGCCTTTTCCGAATGTGTTTGGCAATCCATCCCAGCAGCAAAAACCCTCCATCGATTCGCGTTCAGATTCAGAAGGCATTGGAAAGTTCACGGGATTGGGCTCGTTTGGCAGGAAGGTCACGACGACTTCTGCGACTGCTCAACAGTACTTCGATCAAGGCCTATGTTTTCTGTATGCCTTCAATCACGACGAAGCCTGTCGTTCTTTCCAACAAGCGACCTTGATCGACCCCGACTGTGCGATGGCTTGGTGGGGAATTGCGATGGCCAATGGCCCCCATATCAACCGACCCCTTGTGACAGCAGAACAAGCCGCGATAGCGTGTGGGGCACTTGAAAAGGCTGTCGCAATCATCGGCGTCGGAAATTCAGAAGCCGGTCGAGAGGTTCAATCCACCAAAGCAACGCCGGTAGAAATCGCCTTAATACGCGCGGCAAAAGCGCGCTACTCCTCGCCTTCACCTGACGATCGGCGCCCGCTCGATGAAGCATTTGCAGAAGCCATGCGCGAGGTTTGGAAAGAATTTAGCGATGACCCAGATGTCGGGGCGATTTTCGCGGAAGCGTTGATGGACTTGCGGCCTTGGGACTTGTGGATGCCTAACGGAGAACCGCAGCCCGGGACCGAGGAGATTCTCAAGACGTTGGAAGCCACATTGAAGACGAAATCCCAGCATCCGTTGGCTCTGCATTTGTACATTCACGCGCTCGAGGCATCGCCGCATCCCGATCGCGCCCGACGCGCAGCCGAACGGTTGCGCGATTTGCAGCCAGGACTTGGACATTTAGTCCATATGCCGTCGCACATTGATGTCCGATTGGGCAATTGGGAGGCGGCAATCCTATCGAATCGCAAAGCAATTGATGCAGACCAGACTTATCTGGAAAAATCTCCGCAGCAAGATTTTTATCGCATCTATATGGCCCATAATCGCCACATGTTGGCGTATGCCGCTTTGATGACCGGCCAGAGTCGATTGGCTGAAGACATGGTCACGGAAATGGTCCAGTCCATGCCGACCGATTGGATCAAAGAAAACGCGGAGATGGCCGATGGGTTTACGGCAATACCTTTGGAAGTCCAAGTCCGATTTGGCCAGTGGGATAAAATTCTTCATTCGCCAGAGCCTCCCGAGTATTTGCCGATCGCCCGAACGATGTGGCATAAATCCCGGGCCATCGCGTTTGCGACCAAGGGTGAATTGGAAAACGCGATCAACGAACAGGACGCGTTTGTCGCCGCGCGCGCCGCAGTTGCGGAGGAAGGAATCGTCGGCAACAACACGGCGGCGGACGTTTTGGCAGTCGCCGAACAGTTGATGGCGGGCGAGATCCTTTACCGGCAAGGCAAGGTCGCAGACTCTTTGGCCAAATTGCAAACCGCCGTCGAGTTGGAAGACAAATTGCGGTATGACGAGCCGCCGGATTGGCTCAATCCGGTTCGTCACGCCTTAGGGGCGGTGCTCTTGCAGGAGTCACGGGGTGCCGAAGCCGAAGCGGTCTTTCGAGCCGACCTCGTCATTCATCCCAATAACGGCTGGGCGCTTTTTGGCTTGGCCCGCAGTTTCGAACGTCAAGAACGCATGGACGAAGCCGCTAAGGCTCAAGCGTCTTTCGACGCTACTTGGCGCCACGCCGACATCAAAATTGCGTCTCCCTGCCTCTGCCAACCCGGCAAGTAGCAAGCAAAGTGCGAAATTCGCCACTTTATCTGGCGGTTGCACTGTTTTTCATTCCGAGCACGACTATTTTCTGAAATCATTGGCGAATGCTTTGGCGTTGAGTTCGCTGCCGGTGGCGAAACGGGTAAGGTCGTTCCAGGGAAGCGAGCGACCGGGCGCGAAGACTTTTTCCGTCAGAAATTTTCCCACGGCAGCATTGTCGTGGTAGACGGCCGAGCTGGGGTCGTTTTCGTCGAGGACTTCACGCGTAATGGCTTCGTGCAACTGGCAAGCGAACAGTTCGCCCATCATGTAGTTATGGTAGTAACACGGAGCCGAGACGATGTGGATCTTGCTTGCGTAGTCGGGTTCGTTGCGCCCTTCCGGACGTCGCAGCCCTTGGTATTTCTCGACGAGGTCCCACCATAACTTGTTCAAGTCCTGATCGGGTTGGTCGTACATCGCCATCTCAAACCGGAACATGACTTGGCACCAGCGGGAGAAAATGAGCAACTGATTGCGGCGCTTGAGGCGGCTGGCTTCGTCGTAGGCTTTAGGGTCGGCGACTTTCAAACCCATCTCGGTCAGCCAGCGCGAACTACCGGGAAATCGCTCGAACATCATGGCGATCCCCTCGGTTGTGAGGATGTGCGATTCGCCGCGCAGCAAGTACGGGACACTCGCGGGAATGTTCTTGCTGCTGTAAACCGCGTGACCGAGTTCGTGCATCATGGTTCCCATCCAATACGAATTGGGAACAATATTGGCCAGTACGCGAACGTCTCCATCGCGATCGATGTCAGTGCAGAACGCGTGCGGACTCTTGCCCGGTTTCTCATACAAATCGCTGCGGGCAATCACGTCCTCGATCGGAAGCCCGATGCCTGAATAAAAGCGTTTGCAGACGTCGATGATGTCGACTTGGGCAAATGTACCATCCAAATCGACGTTGAAAACATTGGGCGATTCTTGGAAAAACGGATCGTGATAATGCCACGGACGAAGCTGATCGACACTGATGCCGTAGGAAGCCGCCAGCTTAACATCGATCTGGGATTTGGCTTTCAAAAAGGGTTCACGGGTCAGCGCGTCAAGTTCATCGAACAGCCGCAAGATATCTTTCGGCTCTTGTTCGTTAAGGCTGAGCATCATCGCGTGATAGTTGGCGAATCCGAGATTTTTGGCGGCGTCATTGCGAAGCAAGACCAATTCGCGCACCTCGGTTTCTACGGAGCGGCCGACGGCTTTGCTGGCTTCCCAGACTATCTGGCGTTGGGCAGAGTCTTTGGATTCGAGCAGGATTTTGCGGACTTGGCTGTCGGCCATTTCCTCGATACCGACTTTAGGGCGATACGCATTGAAAGCCTTTTCGATCGTGTTGGCTTTGGCAGTCATGCGCGCCATCAGCGCGGGATCAAGCTGTTTACCCAAGAAGCCGAGATACAAAAGTTCGATCTGTCGCGCGATCGCCGCATTGGGGATTTTGGCAGCGCGGATTTTCTTTAGCAATGCAAAGCGATCGTGATTCGCCAATGCTTCGTTGAGTTTATTTTCGGCTTTCTCTTTTTGCGTGTAAGCCGTGTCGTCCCCGGTGGTGTTTGCGTCCCACCACAGACGGTTGGATTCGATTTCGAGCGGACGGATTTCGTTGAGATACCACGCAATAAACTCAAACGCCTGCGGGTCCGTGCTTTGTACTTGAGCCTGCGCCAGGACTGATCCTTGCATGATGACCTCTACGGAAAAAAGAAAAGCCAACAAGACGATTTGACTCAGTAGTTTATTCACATGAGGGCCTTTTCGAAACGAATGTGATTGTGATCAACTTCCGGAGCTCATGCCGACGAACGGAATTTTAGCGGCGAGACGACGGAACGGCTACGGTTGACAAACGCGTTGAAATCGTGCTTCACGTCAGTTAGCACGGCCGCGAGTTTGGCAATTCGGGCAAAAGAACGTGGCTCGCTGGGCTTGTACGATCCGCACAATTTCGGCCTTTCGGCAAGTCAGGCATCGCTCGCCAGCGCGATCGTAAACGCGATGTTGATTTTGAAATTCGCCCGGTTCGTTGAGGGCATTGCGATAGGTCCCGTCGGACAAAGTCGATCCCTCCGATCGAATCGCGGCTTCCAGAATTTTGAGCATCGCTCGCTGGATGGCTTGCCATTGAGTTGGTTTGATTCGCAAACATCGCGTCGCAGGATGAATTTTTGCGAGGTGCAGAATTTCAGCGGCGTACAAATTGCCGACGCCCGCAAGGCGGTGCTGATCTAGCAAAGCAACTTTGATCGACTTTTTTAGCTTTCCGAATTGCGCGATCAAGTCGGCGGGCGATGCTTCCAAAGCATCTTTTCCCAACCGCGCAACAACTAACGTGTCGAATTCGTCAGGCCGCAGCAATGTGACCAAGCCCAAGCCTCGGCGGTCCCAGAACCAAAGCCGCGGATTCGATCTGGACCGCAAGCGGACTTCGAACCGCAAGTGCTCTTGATTGGGTGGTTCGTCGATTAGCACAAGGCCAGTCATGCGCGGCTCGAAGACGATTCGCTGTTCGTCTTCAAGGACAACAACCACACGTTTACCCAATCGATCGACTTGCCGAATCGTGCGCCCCGAAACTCGACGATTGAATTCGGCAATGCGCGGGCGAATCGTAATCGCTTTTTTGCGGCAAGGCGTTCGCGCGGCGGACTCGATCTTCGAGCCGATGATCGGGCGAATTCCACGGCGCATCGTTTCGACTTCCGGAAGTTCGGGCATGGGGTTGCTGGGCGTGAGTCACGTTTTGTTTTGGGAAAATCAACGGCAGTACGGTTGTACTCGAAGTCGTTGTCGCTCGCCAATTGCCCCAGCCGACGATGGGCGATTGACCGAGATCATTCGCTCTGTGACGTTTGTAGCGTTTTGGCGGCCGACGCGACGGGCGCAAGCAAAAAATCTGGCTTGACTAAAACCGGGAAACCGACCTAAAGTTGTAGTAGTTGTGTGTTGTTGTTGCGGCTTGGAAATCGCGACATGAGTACTGAAGAAAATTCGCCCATTCATCGTTACTTTGCCGGCATCGCTGAGAACACGTTTCTCATTCGATTGGGCGTTGTCGATCCTCCGTTGATCGACTATCTGACGGATATGCTGGTCCGCTTTGTTCGCAACGATTCGATTCATCGCATTCGAAGCATCAACGGCCGTCCGCTGTTGAGCGTTGGCGAAATGGCTTTGGAAGCAAAAGAGCGTTGGGGCGACGCACGGCGCGAGTTGCATCGACATATCGGCGATTTCACTTTGTTTTGGGCAGGCATCTATCCTGAAGCCCTGCGGCGTCCGGCGGCTGGCACCGAGCAATTTGAGGAATATTGCCACCAGGGCAAGCGTTCGTATCACATCGCCAGCTTGATCGAGACGGTCAGCAACGAGGCCCCTCCCAGCAGCGTTCTGCAGAACTTGAGCGAACGTTTTGAGTTGTGTGCCTACGGCCTGCGCGAAGTCCGTCGCGAGTGGGAAGAGGGGGACGACGAAACGTTCGGCCCCGGCGCGATTCTGCTAAACTAGTGGCTTGCCACCCCAACGCATTGCCGCAACCTAAATATTGCTTGGACAAAAAACTTGTCCACGATCAAGGACGCCATTTGGGGAACGAATCGCATCCATGGAAAACTTTCGCCGCATCGAAATTCACTACGTCGGCAACGTGCAGGGCGTTGGCTTCCGCTTTCGAGCTCGAAATATCGCCCAGGACTTTGATCTAACCGGTTTCGTGCGCAATCTCGACGATGGGCGTGTGCATCTTGTGGCTGAGGGCGAAAAGGAAGACTTGATTTCGTTCCTGCGCGAAATCGATCAAACGATGGAGCGGTACGTGCGCGACAAGTCAGTGGTTTGGACGAAAGCCAACAATCAATTTGTCACCTTCGATATTCGGGCCTGAATTTCGGCTCAATTCATGGATGGCAAATCGCTTTTGTACTAACGGTGACTTGAACGAAATCGCCTTCCAAGCACAATAGACGGACTTTGGTCGATCGGGTTCTGTAAAAAAATTGAGTGGTGGATTCATGGCGGACAAAAAACAAGCGATGGTGTTGATTTTTGCGGTGTTGCTGAGCGTTACTTTTTCCGAATCGTCTTGGTCGCAAGACGTCAAGCGCCCCGTGACCGATCCGCAGTCTCGGCTCGCTTGGCATCAACAACATCTCAAGATGCGCGACGAGTCGCCAACCAAGGACTTGAAATGGAAGCACATTGGTCCCATGCGCATGAGCGGGCGCGTGACCGATATTGCCGTTCCACCCAAGCGACCATTTACGTTCTATGTCGCGACTGCTTCGGGAGGTTTATGGAAAACTGTCAACGAAGGGACGACCTGGGAGTCGATTTTTGACGATGCGCCGTCCGGTTCAACTGGCGCGGTGGCGGTCGCGCCGTCGGATCCAGCGATCATTTGGGTTGGGCTGGGCGAGTCCAATATCTTGCGCAGTTCGATGGCGGGAATCGGAGTTTATAAATCGAATGACGAAGGGAAGACCTGGCAACACATGGGTTTGGCCGACTCACATCACATCGGGCGGATCGTCATTCATCCAACCGATCCGAACATCGTTTACGTTGCAGCCAGTGGGCATGAGTACACGCCAAACGAAGAGCGTGGTGTTTTCAAGACGACCGACGGCGGAACGACTTGGGTTAAAGTTCTCTACGTTGATGACATGACTGGCGCGATTGATTTATCGATGAGCCCGACCGTGCCCGACACGCTGTACGCTTCCTTGTGGCACCGAATTCGGCAAGCGTGGAACGATCCGGTCCCTGGTCCTAGCGGCGGAATTTACAAATCGTCGGATGCCGGAAAATCGTGGTCGCGATTGTCAAAAGGCTTGCCACCAGCGGGCAACGTCGGCCGAATGGGCGTCGCCATGGCACCGTCAAATCCGCAGGTGGTCTACGTCTTGGCCGACAATCATGAAATCGCGCGCAAAGCCGAGGACAACGAACTCGATTCATATGGCCGAAAAAAGAAAGACGTGATGATAGGTGCCGAAGTCTATCGATCCGCAGACGGAGGCGAGAATTTCGAAAAAATGAGTGGCGAGGCGAAAGAGATCAAAGGTCTATTCTCGACTTACGGCTGGGTGTTCGGACAGATTCGCGTGCATCCGACCGACGAGAACACGATCTTTGTTTTGGGAGTACCGCTTCTTAAATCAACCGATGGTGGCAAAAACTTTTCGGACGTCGATTATCGCGAATTGCACGGCGATCATCACGCGTTGTGGATCGACCCATCCAATCCGAATTACTTGATCAATGGAAATGACGGCGGGATAAATATTTCGTATGACGGCGGTGCGACTTGGAAGAACATCGAGAATCTTCCGTGCGTGCAGTTTTACAACGTGGCCGTCGACAACGCAAAACCGTTCAATGTCTACGGTTCTATCCAAGACAACAACACCTGGGTGGGACCATCCAACCACGTTCCCAATCGCCAACCGGAATCCCGCTGGCGGATGGTTCCCGGAGGCGAAGCCAGCCATGTCGCCGTCGATCCGGAAGACCCCAACACACTTTACTCCGAGAGCTTTTATGGCAGCATCATGCGTTCGACTCTTGAGCCTAGAGCGACGAAGGGAATCGTTCCCAAGCCTAGTCCCGACGAGTCGCCACTGCGCGGTCAGTGGCTTGCGCCGTTCATTCTGTCGCCGCACAATTCGCGCATCATCTACCACGGAATGAATTTTGTATTCCGATCAGTCGATCGAGGCGAACATTGGGACCGAATCAGTCCGGATTTGACTTACAACGATCCAATACGACAAGGGAACATTTCGTTCGCGACTTTGACGACACTGTCGGAATCGCCGCTCAAATTCGGATTGCTCTACGCTGGCTCGGACGATGGTCGCGTCCATGTGACACGCGACGGCGGATTGAACTGGACGTCGATCATCGACGGAATCCCGGAGCACAAATGGGTTTCGCGCGTCGTGGCGTCGCGGTTCAATGAAGCCACCGTGTATCTCACACAAAATGGCAAGACCGACAATGATTTCCAAGCTTACGTATGGCGCAGCGACGACGTCGGAAAGACTTGGCAAGACATCAGCGGCGAAATTCCGGGCGGGCCGGTCAACGTGGTCTTCGAAGACCCGCGAAGTGCCGACATCTTATACGTCGGGACGGATTTAGGGGTTTATGTGACGAACGATCGCGGCCAAACTTGGAAGGTGTTAGGCAGTGGTTTGTCGATTACTTTCGTGCACGATTTGGTCGTACATCCGCGCGATTTCATCGCGGTAATTGCGACTCATGGTCGCGGTATGTTCACGCTGGACGTCAGCAGCCTTGTGCCGAAAGTGGAAACTGCTGCGGCCGATGGAAACGAAAAGTCAGGCGAAGCCGCTTCCGACGAAGAGGACAAAGACGACGACGAGTAACCTCTGGATCCCAGGCAGGAGCCTGGGAACGAGGCAATCCGTTTAACCGGCGGGCTTCCTGCCGCTGGCGGTTCGGTACACTATTCGTCCGGCAAGCGAATTTCGAACAGGGCAGCCTGATTCTTTGGATTCAAAGTAAATGCCGCTCCGTCAGCAGGCAAAAGCACACACTGACCTAGTTCGAGTGACTCGTTGCCCTGTTCATATTCAAGTTGCAAACTTCCCTTTACAACTACCAAAATACGCATCCGGCCATCGCCGCCCCGGCGCATCGGCTCGTCCAAAACGATTCGATTTAGATAAAACTTGTCGCACGTCACCAAGGGTTCGCTGAGGCCATTGATCGCAACTCGCCAACGGATAGGCTCGATAGGCCCGCGCTGGAAATTGATTGCTTCCAAGGCTTGTGGAACGTGCAAAGGTCTTGCTTTTCCCGACGCGTCAACTCGGTTCCAGTCATACAAACGAAACGTCGTGTCGCTGGCTTGTTGGATTTCGCAGATCAACAGTTCGCCGCCGATCGCATGTACTGTCCCCGCCGGAATGAAGACGCAATCACCAGCGCGCGGTGCAAACGAATGCAGCATCGATTCAATCGAACCGTCGTTAATCGCGTCGGCCAATCGCTGGCGATCGACATCAGGATTCAAGCCAGCGTAAATGCGGCTCTGCGGACCAGTCGCCAAAACCAACCAGGCTTCGGTCTTTCCCAAATCAGCGGGCGAAAGTTTCGTACCCATTTCGTCGTCGGGGTGGACTTGCACGGAAAGCGGCAGTCGTGCGTCGAGAAATTTTAGCAACAGCGGGAATCGCCCGCGTAAGCTTAGAGGCACAGACTTGTCGTGAATTCGCTCGTCCCAAAAAGCCCCAAGCAATCGTGGCCCCAACTCGTCGACCAAGTCATGCAGTGATTGTCCGGCGCGCGAGCCGTTGCTGACGATGCTTTGGTCGGCTCCGTGATCGACAATTTCCCAGCTCTCGGCGTAGTCCTCACCGGGACCGATCGGTTTTTGCAACATCGTTTGAAGCCGACGACCGCCCCAGAGGTATCGTCGGAACAACGGCTGGAATCGAAATGGGTAGAGCATTGGCGGCCATTACAAGCAATGAAATCGTTACGCGATGTGAATCGGTGGCGAACAAGGCATGTTGAGCAGTTCGCAGGTTCTTTGCAACGGCCCGGTTTTGGTCCATGATACAAAGGCTACTCGGCGCGGCCAGTCGACTGTGCGAGTTGGGTCGTTTGACGGATCATACGTGTCGCCCACATTTTTTGTTTCTCCGTGTCTCGGTCCGTTATCAGTCTTGCGAAAAAGTTCATGCCGCTGCGACCACCCAACGAGGATTTGTTCGAACACACGCGGATGACGTTCGGCGAGCATTTGGAGGAATTGCGCAAAGTCCTCTTTCGAGCCTTGATCGGCGTTACGATAGGCGTTTTGGTAGGCATGCTTTTCGCTACCAATGTTGTCAATTGGATTAAGACACCCCTGACCCGTGCAATTACGGAATTCATGGTTTCGCAAGCCGAGGGTCGCCTAAAAGAAAATAGTGGTGGGGTCGTTCCGCTGGAATTTCGGACTTTGTTGGGGCAGCGCCTTATGGCTCCTCGTCGCGTCCAATTCGATCTAGATCAGTTGACCCACGCGTTGACTAATCAACTTCCTACAAAAACCACCGCTCCGACCGCACCGGCGACTCGATTCAGCGTGCGAAACATTTCTTCCAAACAAGTCCTCGCAATCGCACGTCGCTTGGTTGCAGCCGCTGACGGAAGTGCCGAAGTCAACTCTGAAACCGGCGCTACCCAAGCCGCGATTTGGCGTGCGTTATTGAGCGATGAACAAACCGCAGTGCGCGCTTGGTCGATAGCCAGTCAGTATTCCGACAAAGACAGCAAGGACTTTGTTAGCCTGCTCAATCGACTAGCAAGCCAAACTGAACTTTACGCGGATCCTGCTTTTGCAAAGCTTTTGTCCGGCACCGCTCAAGACAATTTGTTTTCAGCCGCAGAAGCAACGGGACTCAAAGAGCTCAACGAGGGCATCGCGGACGCGGACAGCCGATCTGCGTTACAGCTCAAGTGCCAATTGAACCAATGGCTGATTTGGAGTGCGCTGACGCCCGACTTGACTCGACCGGACGTTCCGTTCGTCGAGATCGATATTTGGGAATCGGTCGAAGTCACCGCTCAATCGCTTTCGGCAACCGAGCCGTTCATGATCTGGATGAAAGCTGGTTTGATCGTCGGCATCGTGATCGCAAGCCCGTGGATTTTTTATCAAATTTGGTTGTTCGTCGCCGCGG
The DNA here is from genome assembly GCA_031376585.1 of Planctomycetota bacterium. Classification (GTDB taxonomy): domain Bacteria; phylum Planctomycetota; class Planctomycetia; order Pirellulales; family Pirellulaceae; genus JANMEB01. Next base: position 21,428 of record JANMEB010000551.1, read on the forward strand.
GGTTGTATCCGCACGAAAAGCGATATGTTTTTTACTACCTGCCGATCAGTTTGGGATTGTTTCTAGGCGGCGCGGCCCTGGCGTTCTTTTTTGTGTTTGATCCGGTCCTCAAGTTCTTATTGCAGTTCAACGCAAGCATGGGGATCGATCCGCAGCCCCGACTCGGTGAATGGTTGTCTTTTTTACTGTTGCTCCCGCTCGGTTTTGGGATCGCGTTTCAATTGCCGATGGTCATGTTGTTTCTTAACATGCTGGGAATTTTCACAATCGCGAATTATTTGGAAAAATGGCGAATTGCGGTGCTCGTCATTTTCATCGTCTCGATGGTGCTAACTCCGGCGGAGCCGATTAGCATGATCTTGATGGCAGTCCCGTTGACGTTGTTATATTTCTTGGGGATCGCCATGTGTCGTTGGTTGCGGCCCAATCGCAACCCGTACCGCCGAGCTTACGAGCCGTAGAACAAAACCTCCAGGCGAGAGGATCAGACCCCAATTTTCTCCGAATCCGCCGCCGCAGACGCAAATTGGCGTCAGACCCTGGACGTCTTGTTTTCGGTTCTTAGTCTCCAACAGGTGGTTGCTACGTTGTCGCCGCCAAACCAAAATAGAGCATTCGAATTATTCGTCATCTCCAAAGGTGCAACATGGCCGCGCGATTTTTTGCCGTCATTTCTCTAGTTCTTTTTTTTGCGCTCACGCGCTCGGTAGCAGCCGACGAAGCCGAGGCCACCAAAGCCATCCAGGCGGTCGGAGGGCTCGTCCTCAAAATTTCGGCCGATTCCGAGGACCGCGAAGTCGCTCTGCAATTGGCTGGCAACCAAGTCGGTGACGAACAGCTAAAGAATGTCAACCAAGTGAGCAATGTTATTTGGCTGAACTTGGCGGGTACCGCTGTGACTGACGCGGGACTAGCAGACGTCGCAAATCTTTCACGACTTGAAAAGTTGCATTTGGAGCGAACGAAGATCGGTGACGCGGGCCTGGCTCATTTAGCCAAACTTGAAAAGTTGCAATACTTGAATGTCTACGGCACCAACGTCACCGACGCTGGCCTGTTGCATTTGAAAGGCTTAACCAACTTGAAAAAGTTATACGTTTGGGAGAGCAAAGTCACCGACGAAGGGATCAAGTCGTTGCATGCAATCCTTCCTGAACTAGAAATCGTCGTCGGTGCCAAGCTCGAGCCACCACCTCCACCACCGATCCCGCCGCCTCCAGCAATCTTGACACCGCCACTACCCGAAAAACTTGGCGAGCCAGTGACTAATCTTTCAGAAATCAATCCGCAAAGGGTTTCGTAATTCTTGACGCCTTGATGTCATGAACGTTGTTGTCTTAACGGGTGCGGGAATTTCCCAAGAGTCGGGGATTCCGACGTTTCGTGGGGCGGATGGATTGTGGGAAGGACAGCGAGTCGAGGAAGTCGCTTCGCCAGAAGGATTTGCGGCGAATCCGGATTTAGTTCACGAGTTTTACAACGCTCGCCGGAGGCAGCTTCAACAAGATTCGGTACAGCCCAATGCAGCGCATGTCGCATTGGCCGAATTCGAACTTGGTTGGACGAGAGGCAAGTTCTGTTTGATCACGCAAAATGTTGACGACCTGCACGCAAGGGCCGGAAGTCGAAATTTGATCGCGATGCACGGCGAATTGTTGAAGGCGCGATGTCTGGATACGGGCGAAGTTTTCCCGCAGCGCGATAATCTGACAACGCAAACGCCGCATCCAAAGCGTCCCGAGCGGCTTGGCCGGTTGCGGCCGCATATCGTCTGGTTCGGCGAGATGCCGCTAGCGATGGATCGAATTGAAGCAGAGTTACTCGGGTGTGATCTATTTGTGGCTATAGGTACCTCGGGTAGAGTCTATCCTGCGGCGGGATTTGTATTGATGACGCCGCCGCGCTGCCGCAAAGTCGAGATTAACTTCGAGCCGACTCCCGTCGGGTCGTGTTTTGATGAAGTCATTCAGGGAAAAGCGTCGATCGAAGTTCCCAAGTTCTTCGAGTACCTTTTTGGTTCGCGCCAATTATCGTAGGAAAAACGCACCTCGGATCGGTCGTCGACGACAGCGATGCGATTGCGACGTGCAGCAGTTACACACGGCGGGCCCAGGGCAGCCGATTACTATGGGCGGTGCAACAGTGACCGGAAAGAAGGGTTCGACGACATTGAGTCGTCGCAAACGTACGTCTTTGAATTGGACTTTCATGGGTGGGCCGGTGTGAATTTGCAAGGCGAGAATGCCTTTGGTTTCCGCTTGGTCGGCTTGAGCGTCGACGATATCGACCGTCACGAATCCATTGATCGCTTGGGTCAAATGATTTCCGTGCGCGGTGATCGTGTATTCGCTCCAATCACTCTGTTTTATGCTGGCCAACACTTCGGCTTCGTCGCAAGTTTTTCCGACGACTTTGTTCTCACCTTTTTCGTTGATTTCAACTTTCGCGGCGCGGTTGGCCAAAATGCCGCGTCCGCGCTCGTCGTATAGAATGCCGATGAATTGATGCGTAGCATCGATGTCGGCTTGGTAGCCGCCGACGTGATGTTCGCCCAGGTCTTGGCTGCGATATTGCACGCCGGAATTGCCCCCTTCGATCCGAAATTTGATTTTCAATTCAAAATCATCCAGCTCGCCAGCTTTCCAAATCAAAAACGAATTCGCGGAAAGTGATTTCTCCGTAGTCGTCTGTCCCGTGATTGCTCCATTGACTACCGACCAAAATCCTTCTTCGCCGCTCCAGCCTTCGAGCGTCTTGCCGTCAAAGAGGGTTTCGTAGCCAACATCGGATTCGTCGTTTTGTGCGGTTTGCGCCTCGCCAGCAATTGCTCTGGTAAAAACGATTAACAAAACGAGAAGCAACTTTTGCGAAAAAGGGACGGCGGTCATTTTGGGCTCGCAATGGTGAGAAGTCTGGTTTGCGGAATAAGTTTTCCGCGCGAGCCTTATTGTCCACGACGCAAAGCCCGAAATCAACGCGGCGAGAAACGATTCAGGGAGCTGAAGAATCGGGGAGCTTATCCGCCGCGGCGGACTCGCCAATCGCGCCTAGTTATTTTTGTAAGCACTATCGTCAGAAGGTCGCGTGGGGGCAGGAACTCGCGGTTGGAACTTGGTGCCGATGCGCCGGCCCATATGTTCGGTTTTGGCTTCGCCTTGGAAGCCCATCGCGTTATACAACTCGCGGATCGTAATTTTCTGAACGTTGGCGGCTTCGGCTTCTCGAATCATCTGCCCGTACGCCTTGGTCGCGGCAGCATTCTCGGCAAGCGGTGGATTGCCGATGACGATGTATCGCGTTGAGATGTCAATTGTACCGGTAATATTGCCCGCGTCATCATGCTTGGCGACGACTCGGCCGCCGTTTTGATTGATCTTGCTTTCGACAATGGTTAGATCGCTAAAGCCATCGCCATCAATGTCGAGGTTACCCACCAGGGCGACAGCAACGGAATAACCTGGATCCCAGACGTCGGAGATGATGTAATCGCCGGTCAGAATTGGATTCGCCGATTTGCGAGCGTTCAAGAATTGAATTCGCGTGTTGCTGGATTGGTCGGGGGAGATCAGGCCGTTTTCCTCATCGGCATTGATTGAAGTCAAAACGTCTTCGACATCAGGTTGCGGAATCAAGCGAGCTTGAGCACGATGCGGTCCTTGAACCTCGGTGATTTCGATGTAGGCCTTACCCAAGTACTTCTCGTAGATCGTTTCCGAGCGATCGTAAACGACGAATCGCTGTCTGGTCCGCAAGCCATCATCCGAACCTAAGTCGATATAAACCGTGTCGTTGGTCGGTGAAACGTTGGTGATTCGCCCATCGGCCAGGTCCGTGTTGACGCGCATCATATCGCGAAGTTGCTGCGCGTAATCCTTGTTGCTTTCGGTTAACGTTTTAACCTGGTTGTTCAATTCTGACACTTGTGTCTCGCGACCTTGTTGCTCCTGGCGCAGCTTATTGGTCACGCCGACGAATTGCGATTTGAAATCCTCTAGCTGGGCGTTAAGTTTTTGCTGTTCTTCGGCAGCCAAATCCTGTTGCTTTTTAAGGTTGGTTTGCCCATCAGCAATGGTTGCATTGAGGGCCGCAATTTCTTCATCGTATTTCGTCTTGGAAGTATCGAGTTCGATCCGCAGGGTTTCTTTTTGAGATTCGATCGTGTCGATTCGATTATGTTGATCCGACCTTGCGGCCATGGCGTCGTCCAACAAGACTTTGTAAGTCAAATCCTTCTTCTCGGGCGATTGAGTTTGAAGCATATCCTGCTGATAGGTTGCAATTGCTTTGTCGACATCGGCGTTAAGTTCAGTGATACCCTTGCCTTTAATCGAAGTCACCAAATCCGGATTTTCGGCTGGCGTACCATCGATTCCGATAATCGCTTTAAGAACGTTCGAATAACTTTGATACGCGCTGCTGCGGTCTTTTTCCTTTTTTAATTCCGCCAGAGCACTGGACTTGCCGTCGGCATTTTCGGCCGATCCGGAAAAACCGAGGAAGGTGCAGACTCCGAGGATCACACTCAACAACGACAAAGCGATGATGGCGATCAAGTGACCTTGATTTTGGCGAGCGGCCATTGGCAATAGCTCCTAGGCGTAAAAGCACTTCCGCCGAACGATTTGATCGGAGGACGAAATCGGTTTATCTAGATAGTATCGGCTGGAAAAAAGAAAACGGCTGAGCAAAAAATAATGAAGTTTTCCAAACCCCCGTCGTTCGTTTTCCGCTTGCCCAACGGCAAAGGCCTCTATCGATTGTAAATTCGGGAAAAAACGCTGTCAAATTCGCAAACTGGGTTGGTTGGGTAAAACCGCCATCATACATGATGAGTTGCGATCTGAGCCTGTTCAATTCATCCAAAGATGCCTAGTTTGCCAGTTTTGTAGTGGTTAAGATGGCTTAAATTGTAGGGCTTCAGGCGGACGGCGCTTGAAGTCCACGGATTTGCCGAACTTTTTTGATGGCTAACGCAACTGACCCTGTTGTGTTGCTCGGAACAGCGGATTCGGGTTTGCCCATGAAGGTCATTGGCATTGTCGGTGGCATTGCTAGTGGCAAAAGCCTAGTCGCAAAATGTTTTCAGCGATTGGGTGCAGCAGTTCTGGATGCGGATCGAATCGGCCACAACGTGTTGCGACAGGATTCGGTCAAAAGCGCTATTCGCGATTTCTTGGGCGAAGGTGTCTTTGATTCACGGGGCGAAGTCCTTCGCGCAGCAGTGGCGGAAAAAGTCTTTGGACTGGACTCCACCAGTCGCGATCGGCTGACGCGCTTGGAGCAAATCACACATCCGTGGATCGCCGAGCAAATGCGCAACGAGATTCAGCGATTGAGGCAGTCTACGAATGTGCCTGCTGTAGTATTGGATGCGCCTGTCCTGATCAAAGCGGGTTGGGACAAGATGTGCGACAGGATCGTGTTTGTGGATGCCGATGTCCAAACCCGCCAACGACGGGCATTGAGTCGCGGTTGGTCGACGGATGAATGGCGGCGACGAGAGTCGTTACAAACGCCGCTAGCTCAAGTACGGAAACTGGCGGATTCGGTGATTGACAATTCGGCGGCCCCGGAATCGATCGAACAACAAGTAAGGGAAATCTGGCGACAATGGGGACTACCTTATTGTCCGCCGGAAATTCCAGCGGACCCTACCGTGGACTGACGGCGATTGGTGAAACGATTCAATAGGTGAATTCCTTTACTTGGGAAGCACTGCGCGCCAAACAATTTTCAGCCATGGCACATTTCAAATTGGTGATCATGCTGCTCGTTGACCATTATTGAAACAGCGCTCGTGAATACAGGCAGCAGGTTGAGCGATGTCGTTTTCGAAGAATTCAAAAGGACCGGCAACCTGGAGATCGTGTTGGATCGCGTGCTTGTCAAGGAGCGCATCTGGCCTGCGATTGACTTGGCCGCAAGCGGCCCGCGTCGTGAGGAAGAGCTACTTTTGCCGGAGGAATATCAGCGACTCTTTTGGCTTCGACGGCAACTGAGTACGATGAATCCACCGGACGCGACGGAGCATTTGTTGTCGCGCCTGAAAAGGTCGCGTACCAATGCCGAGCTTTTTCAAAGCATTCGACCGGACGGCGACTCCTAATGAACGAAGGTGAGGGATTTGGTTTGTCTGACAAAGTAGAAAATGTAATTGAGCTGCGAGCCGACGATAAAATTTCCGTTGTCGTTTCGCAGTACCACCGTGAATTGACCGACGAATTGTTATGCGGAACGCGCGAGCGGCTGTTCGCTGGCGGTGCTCAGGAATCGCAAATCGAAGTGACTTTTGTCCCTGGCGCGTGGGAAATTCCTTTGGCCGTTCAACGCCTGGCTCAAACGCGACGGTTCGCGGCCATTATTGCCTTGGGAGTGGTGATTCGCGGGCAAACGACTCACGATCGCCACATCAATCGCTTCGTGAGCTTGTCAATCGGCAAGTTGACCTTACAGTATGATCTGCCCATTGCATTCGGCTTGCTCACTTGTAAGAACATCAAGCAGGCGATGCGCCGCGCGGACCCGAAAGGCCACAACAAAGGTGGCGAGGCCGCGTCTGCCGCTTTGGAAATGATTCAAGTGCTGCGGGCCATTTCCGTCAAACCCACGTAACAATCCATTCTTTTGCCACAGGTCGCGCATGTCGCGTCGCAGTCGAGCGCGAGAGGTCGTGCTTCAACTCCTGTACCAAGACGAATTCAATGCTGGCGTCGACGACGCTACGCAGCACGAGTTTTTGCGCGCCCGGTTAGGCTTTGCCGATCCGGTGTTCGAATTTGCCGACGCGCTGCTAAACGGAGTTCGGCAGCATCGCGCCGAAATCGACGAGCTATTAAAAAAATGGTCGCAGCGGTGGGACGTAACCCGCATGCCGGCAGTCGATCGAAATATTTTGCGTCTTGGCACGTTTGAAATCGTCTGGTTCGGCACTCCCAAACCCGTCGCAGTTAACGAAGCGATTCTGTTGGCCAAACGATATGGAAACCAACAATCATTTCAATTCATCAACGGTATCCTAGATCGCTTATCGCCCAGCGAAAGTGCACTGAACGCTGAAAGCTGAATGGGGGAGTGTTTAGTTTTCAGTGTTCAGTTTTCAGCAAGACAAAATTCCGTCCTAACGAATATTCCCTAACCAATGTAACCCGAACGATTATTCCTAAAATCTCAAATCTGAAATCTTATATTTGAAATTCTCCCATGCCAATTTGGAATCCCTTCTCGCGCAAGAACGACTCGGCGAATGATGCGAATGCCGCAGATGCGCTTGACGCCTCGGGTGACCAAGACGACGAAGCCAGCGACAGGATTTTTGACGACTTGGCACCCACGTCACCGATCGAGTCGAGAGCCGAGTCGTCGGAACCTGCAAAAAAGGCTGGCGTTTGGTCGCTGTTCAAAAAATCGCTTGCGAAAACCTACGCAGTCCTCAACACGGACATCCGCGATTTGGTCGGCAAAGACGGACGCTTGGTCGACGACATCTTTATTGAAGAGTTATTCGCACGTTTGATCAAGACCGACATGGGGATCGGTCCGGCGCGTAAAATTTGTGACAACATCTACTCCAGTTTTCGTGCCCGCAAACTGCACATGCACGATCTCGTTGCATCGGCCAAGGCGACCATTCACGAGATCATGCAACAAGACAACGCCGCGATTCACCTGGCCGTCAGCGGGCCGACCGTGATCCTGGTCTGTGGCGTGAATGGCTCGGGGAAAACGACCTCGATCGCCAAACTTGCCTATCGTTTTGTGCAGCAAGGCAAATCGGTAGTCCTAGGCGCTGGGGATACTTTTCGAGCTGCTGCAGTTGATCAATTGACGATCTGGGCCAATCGTATGGATGCGGAAATCGTCACGGGGAAACCGGGAAGCGACCCGGCTTCGGTTGCTTTTCGCGCGGTGGAAGCGGCTGTAAAAAACAATCGTGACGTTTGCATTATCGACACCGCCGGACGGCTGCAGACCCAAGCCAACCTCATGGACGAGCTAACTAAAATTCGCCGCGTCATGAGTCGCGTTATCCCCGAAGCACCGCACGAAGTTTTGCTCGTTCTTGACGCGACCGCCGGACAAAACGCCATCAGCCAAGCCCGTGGGTTTTCAAATGCAGCCGGATGCACCGGAATTATCTTGGCCAAACTCGATGGCACAGCCAAAGGTGGCGTCGCCATTCCGATTCGTCAAGAGTTCAGTTTACCGGTCAAATTCATCGGAATCGGTGAAACACCCGACGCTTTCGCCGAGTTCGACGTCGACCGATACGTCGAAGCCCTCTTGGAAGAAACCGTCTAGACGAGCGGTTCATTACAGCATTCTCGTCGGCCAACGATCTTGCGTAGCCGTAAAACTTTAGCTGACCGGCATTCTCGACTCCCGTCATTCTCCACTCATCGGAAAAGCCTTCGCAGTCCAACGTCTTTCGCTGATCCGCAGTTAAGTAATTGAACAATCTTTGTTCAGCCTCGCACCGTACCGCACCGATACCAACCGCAGTAAAGGCACATTAGTGCTTTTCGATAGCACGCGATTCCTAACTACAAGCCATCGAACACGAGCAAACCAACTCTCCGCGAGGAGCGTCACGGCTTGCCGGACCCATTCGCTTGGCGAACTTGCCGCGGAGAAATGTCATGCGTATTTCGGTTGCCGTAGTTTCTGGCCTGAGCTTTGTGTTGTCTTTGGCAGGTGCCCAAGCGCAAACGTATCAAGCTCCGCGCAGCGTGGTTCCGATCGTTCGCCCCAATGCGACTTTCCAGCAAAACGTTGGATCAAGCGCTAATTGGAATGGCTACATTAACCAAGATCAACAAACTCAACCTTCGCCCAGTGATCGACCTGCAGCACAAATGCACGTCGTTCCCGGTCAAGAACAATCCGTCGTTCAAGCCGCGCCCGGCCAAGACGTACCCGCTCCACCCGCATCGGGTGGTCAACAAGCCGTTGGTCCGGCTCTTCAAGTTCGCAGCAACGCGGCAACGATGCCCGACGAATGCTACGAGCGTGCCAGTTGGTGCCAACTCGGTGAACCGATTCGCGTATTTGGTACGACGCCAGGTGGACTCGAGGTGGGCGGCTGGTGGGACAGTGGATACAACTCGGATAGCGACGGTCTATGGAACGTTCGCGACGATCAGTATAATTTGAATCAGCTTTGGCTTTTTGCCGAACGAAAGGCTCCTCATTGCGGCGATCAACTTGGCTTTGGATTTCGCACGGATGTCGTCTACGGCGTTGACGCACAAAAAATTCAGGCCTTTGGCAATCCGCCGGCTGGCGGGGCTGTCGGCTGGGATAACGAATGGGACCACGGAAGTTATGGTTGGGCAATTCCCCAAGCCTACGGCGAAGTCGCCCGCAACAATTGGTCAATCATCGCGGGCAAGTACATTAGTCCAATGGGTTACGAAAGCGTGATGTCGCCCAAGAACTTTTTCTATACCCGCAGCTATTCCCGCGCTAACATTCTTCCGCAGACTTTGACCGGTACGTTGAGCAGCTTCAAATACACCAACGACACGACGATTTATTCCGGCGTCACTACGAACTGGGACACCGGTTTCAATCGTTACAACGACAGCCTAAATTACATTGGCGGATTCAGCTACAAGCCATGTGCTCCGGTCAATGTGACGGGTTTCCTTTCGGTCGGCGATACCGGTCGCCGTGAAGATGGCGTCACACAAGACTTGTTTGTCGATGTAATGCTCACCGACAAACTCAACTACATTGGCGACTGGTCGTTTGAAAACTCAGACTCGGCTCATCAATTTAGTTTGGCGAATTATCTGATCTATCACGTCAACGATTGCTTGGGTTTGGGTTCACGATTGGAATGGTACAAATCCACGATCTACACCGGATCGTCGAATTCGACTTACTCGTGGACCAGCGGCCTCAACTTCCGCCGCAACGCCAACATTACCTGGCGACCTGAATTGCGCGTAGACTGGGGTGAAGGCGCAGTCGATCCGGGTCAAACGATCTTGGCCAGCGACTTGATTGTCACGTTCTAGTCTTGAACGGGTTGGCAGGCGAGCGGGGAGCGTAAGCTCCTTGGTTCGGTGGTTCAGTGTTCGGTGTTCGGTGTTCGGTGTTCGGTGTTCGGTCTGAAATCTGAAATCTGAAATCTGAAATCTCCCCTCGGCCTACAACCGGCGTATCACCCCGACGACCACTCCAAGCACTCGTGCATTCTTTACATAAATCGGTTTCACGCGTGAATTGGCCGGCTGCAAGCGAATTCGGTTCTTTTCCGGAAACCAATATTTCAACGTTGCTTGGCCGTCCTCGGTCTGCACGACTGCAATGTCTCCCGCAGTCGCCGATTTATTAGGCTGGACGATAACGAAATCTCCGTCGGCAATGTGGGCG
>JANMEB010000581.1:0-12454 GCA_031376585.1 Planctomycetota bacterium
GAAACCGGCACGGCGAATTTAGTGGTCAAACAAGAAATCTGGACGCGGTTCGCCAAGATCGCGCGAACATCGCCTGCCTGGATTGCACACGGCAAGTTAGAAAAACGGAGCGGCGTGATCCACGTCGTCGTGTATCGGCTCGACGACCTTTCCCAGCGGCTCACATCCCTCAACATCCGCTCACGCGATTTTCGATAGGCAAGATCGAAGATCGGAATAACATGCCGATCACATTACTGCGGCGGGTCAGTCCTTTGAAATTCGTAGGATTTACCTTGGGCGGCATCTAACTCAGCAATGTTGACTTGTTTCGCCCGTGGCAGCATGCCGTCGGCAACGAAGCGGCGAATTCGCAGGTTTTCCAGCGGATATTGGACATGAAGGCATCGATCTTGCGAGAGAATGAACGACAGTACGCGAACGAAGTCATTGCGGATCGTATACTGGTGCGATCTTTTTAAGACGGCGACCAATGTATTTACGAGAAATGCTTTATGAGTCTTGAGAACCCCGCGGCAGATGCGTCACCCGTTCCCGACGGCACAAAGTATCGCGAGGTCAAATTCGAGTACTCGCCGCAATTTCCGCAAATCCTCGAACACTGCCAAGCGTCGTTGCTGGTCTCGACCTATCAAGCGGGAAAGCTCGGCGTAATCTCGTCGCATCTAGGCAAGCTGCAACTTGCCTTTCATAGCTTTGAACAGTCGATGGGAGTCGCGGCCAGCTCGCAGCGGATTGCGATTGGGACGCGTGGCCAAGTCTGGCTACTGCAAGCGGCTCATGACTTGGCTCCGCACATCGAACCCAAGGGCCAGCATGACGCTTGTTTTCTTGCCCGCACATCGCTCGTCACGGGCAACATTCATATTCATGACTTGGCCTGGGGCGACTCGGAATTGTGGGTCGTCAACACGCTGTTTTCGTGCATCTCGACGCTGCACGATGACTTCAGTTTTGTGCCGCGCTGGCGTCCCAAATTCATTTCGCAATTGGCGGCGGAAGATCGTTGCCACCTTAATGGGATGGCTTTGCAAAACGGACACCCGCGGTATGTTACGGCGCTTGCACAGACCGATACGCCGGCGGGTTGGCGTCCCACCAAAGCGACCAGTGGGATCATCATCGACGTCGACTCGCATGAAGTTGTCGCGTCGGGATTGTCGATGCCGCACTCGCCGCGGCTGTACAACGATCGATTGTGGGTGCTGGATTCGGGAAAGGGAGCGCTGGTAACGGTCGACGAGCGAAGCGGGAAAACGACCGAAGTGACCGGCTTGCCGGGATACACTCGCGGTCTGGCATTCAGCGGACAATTCGCGTTTGTAGGACTTTCGCGGATTCGCGAGACGAACATCTTTGGCGGATTACCAATCGCAGCCAAACACGAACAGCTTCATTGCGGAGTTGGCGTCGTCGATTTAGTCAGCGGAAAATCAGTGGCCGCTTTGCAATTTCACAGCGGCGTTGAAGAAATATACGACGTGCAAGTCATTCCGGGGATTCGATTCCCCGTTCTCAGCGGGCCCCAGCCAACCGAAGACAGCGCTCAGACGATTTGGCTCGTGCCGCGCGACGAACAAGTTCCGCGAGTCGTTCAATCAACGCCGGCTTGGCTGAAGTCGCCCAGCAAGATCAGCGCTGTAGCGCAGCCCACCGCCCAGTTAATGCAAAGTGAGGATCCGCAGCAGCTTGTACGGAGAGGCGTGTCACTGCACGAACGCGGACAGCCGGTCCAAGCGATCGAGTGTTACCAAGCGGCGTTGGCCAGCCAACCCGATTACGCCGACGCTTACAACAACATGGGTAACGCGTTACAAGATTTGGATCGCCGCGATGACGCAATCGAATGCTACCGAGCCGCGATCCGTTGCCAGCCAAAGTTCGTGTTTGCTTATCGCAACTTGGGCTACGTACTCAAGGAGGAAGGGAAACTTGACGAGGGAACGGAAATTCTCAAGCAGGCGCAGGCTCTTGAGTCGAACCCAGTCATTCGCTTGGTGATGGAAACTAGCCTGCCGCCGGTTTATCAATCGATTGACGATTTGCGAACACGCCGCACGCGACTACTTAACAATGTTCAGCGATTGGTGGATGAGGAATTTTCTATCGACGTTGCCAACACGTCTGCCCCGACCATGTTCTACGCCGCTTACCAAGGCGAAAACGATCGGCAGTTGCAACAAAACTTGTGCCGCTTATTCCGTGCCCCGCAGCCCTTTGAAGCGGCGAACAAGCGTCCGCCTGGAGATCGGATTCGGGTTGGGTTTATTTCGCGGCACTTTCGCAATCACACTATTGGTAGGCTAAATCTTGGCGTGATTGAAAAGCTTCCTCGCGACCGATTTGAAGTCATCGTCATTTCGGTTGGCCACTACGACGACATGCTGGCGCAACGATTCAAAACCGCAGCCGACCGCTACGTTGAATTGCCCACAAATTTGCCAACTATTCGCCAGCAAGTCACCGAATTGAAACTGGATATTTTGATGTTCTCCGACATCGGCATGGACACGCTGACTTACACACTGGCGATGTCGCGTATGGCACCGATCCAATGCGCGACGTGGGGGCACCCGATTACGTCAGGCAGCCCGGCGATGGATTACTTTATTTCCAGCAAGACGCTGGAGGTCGCCGGAGCGGACGATCACTATTCGGAACGGCTTGAGCGATTTGAGGTGTTGAATGCGTATTACTTTCGACCCGAAAAGCCTGCGATCAAAAAGCGAGCGGATTTTGGATTGAGCTCGGACCGAAATTTGTATTTGTGTTTTCAGAACTTGTTTAAATTCCATCCCGATTTCGATGCGATCTTGCGCGGGATTTTGGAGCGAGATCCCAAAGCCGAAATGGTCTTCATGGAAGGCAAGCATGCTCAGTGGACGAACTTGCTCAAGGACCGCTGGAACCGAACGCTCGGGCGGCATATGGATCAAGTTCGGTTTTTGCCAGGTCAATCGCACGCCGATTTCATGAGCTTGTATGCTCTGTCCGATGTGTCGCTCGACCCAATACATTTTGGCGGCGGAAACACGACGTACGAAGCGCTCGCCGTTGGCCTGCCCGTCGTCACGCTCCCTTCGCAGTTTTTGCGCTGTCGGATTTCGTCCGCACAGTATGAGCAAATCGGTGTACGCGACTTTACGGTTCAGACACCGGAGCAGTATGTGGAGTTGGCGGTCAAGCTTGGAACCGATCGTGAATACCGACGGCATGCGAGCGAGCGGATACTCGGAGCTTGCGATGTGCTCTTTGAAGATCAGCGGGCCGTGGACGAATACTCGAGGTTCTTCGAATCAGCTTTTTTGAAAACCAATCGAAATATTCCATCGCGAAAAGATTGAGCATTTTACGGCGACGTGCCAATCTGGTGAATTTAGGAAAATCAAAATAACGATGGCTGAATTTCATGCCAAACGGCGAGTTTATGCGCACCCTAACCTGCCGCGTACGAATAATTACGTTGCATTCCGTGTCGAACACGACTAACCTATTGCTAACCCACAGGATCCACGCCGTTACTCGCTTTCCCCGATTAGGGGTTTTTTCAATTGGTCTCTGCGAGGTTGGAGATCGCCGTTTGTTCGTTTTATGTATCGAATGCTGCGTCTGGACGCTGTCTTTCGAACTATCAAAGTCCTGACGCTAGGATTGCGAGGTATTTGCTGAATCGAGCAAGGCTAGTTATGTTCAATTTGCAGTGGGATCGGAATAATAGACATGCAAACGGACAAAGCATTTTTGGTAGTCGTCAATGTTTCCGCCTCGGAATGGCGCGCGCAGCTTTCGAACGATCCACAAATTATCGGTCGGGGCAAGGACGCAAACATTGTGGTACGGAAATCCGATTTCAGCGTTTCGCGTAAACATGCCAAGATTTGGTTCGACCGACGTGTTTGGATCGAAGATATTGAATCCACGTATGGGACGCGAATCAATGGCGTCAAGATTTCGCCCAATCGCCCTACGGAAATTGATTTCAACGACCGCATCGCGTTGGGTTTGTTGGAATTTTTGTTAGTCGATGAAAAGGGGATTGAGGCACGGGTCGCGGACGCCCGAAGCGTCAACGACGACAGCAATTCCGACGCGTCCGTAATACAAGAATCTCGCCTTAAAACGTTCGAAGGCCAGTTGCCGCTCGCGACACTTGAGCAATTGAGCAATGCCGAACGTGACGTTGTCATGTGGATCATGCGCGGCGTCACCGAAGTCGAGGACATTGGCAAGCAATTATGCCGTAGCGCGAACACCGTCCGCACGCACTTGAACAATATTTTTCGCAAGTTGAATGTGCATTCGCGCCACGAGCTAATGGCGCAGTTGTTGAAGCACAAGGATGGTGCGGGACAGCCACACGTTTGACGAATTATTCCCGGTGAAAGCCACACGCACTAGCGTCGGGCGCTTCGTCTCAACGCTTACAACAGATGCGAACAGGACGGTCGCGGCCATTAAGACTTCTTTGGACTAACCTGCAAGATTCGAATGAGTTTCGAGACTTCGCCATCTTCAGGGAAACGCTCCACTTGATGCTTGGAAAAGACTAGCTTGCCGTCGACGTGAACGTCGAATATGCCACCTTTGCTCTTTTCCATTTCGGCTTGGACGCCGAATTCACTCTGCAACTCCGCAGCCAAACTGGCCGCTTTGGGAAAGTAGTTTCACTGCGTGCAGTACTCGATCTTGATTTTCATTGATTATTCGTTCGGATGAATTGTTTGGAAAACAGTTCCGCCGCTGCAAGCAGACGACGACTTTATTATTGTCGCATTTAGGCTTATTCTGGACAACTCGGCTTCCCGACAATTCAATCGCAATCAAGGGGCAGGATCATGAACGCGACGATAGTGCAATTGCAGCCAACGCAAATTTGGAAAAACTTTGAACGATTGAACGCCGTTCCACGTGCTTCAAAAAAAGAACAACAGGTGATCGCCTTCATGCGCGATTTCGGTACCAATCTCGGTTTGGAAACGCTTGTCGACGAAGTCGGAAACGTGCTCATTCGCAAACCGGCAACTCAGGGGCGTGAGAAACGGAAGGCAGTTATCCTTCAGGGCCATTTGGACATGGTACACCAAAAGAATAACGACACCGAATTCGATTTCGCCACTCAAGGCATCCAATCCTATGTCGATGGCGAATGGGTCAAAGCACGCGGCACGACCCTCGGTGCGGACAACGGCATCGGCGTCGCGTCGATGATGGCGGTGCTGGAGTCGAAAGATATAGAGCACGGGCCAATTGAAGCCTTGTTCACGATCGACGAAGAGACTGGGCTCACTGGTGCCGCGCATTTGAAACCAGGTTGGCTGCGCGGCGAGATCTTGCTAAACACCGATACCGAGGAACATGGCGAATTGTGCATCGGTTGCGCAGGCGGCGTCGATACGATCGTGACGATGGATTATCCCATCTCCAAACCAACTGGCGACGTGGCCTTGGAAATAAAAGTGAAGGGTTTAAAAGGCGGGCATTCGGGTTGCGAAATTCACTTGGGGCGCGGCAACGCCAACAAGATTCTCAATCGACTTCTGTACTTGGCAACCAAGCAGTTTCGTGTGGGGGTTCACCGAATCGAAGGGGGCAACCTGCGCAACGCGATTCCGCGCGAGGCGAGCGCGACCCTGGTTGTGGAAAAATCCCGCTTGGCAGAATTCAAACAACAGGTGCAAGCACTTGGCGAATCCATTAGTTCCGAATTGAAACGCGTCGAGCCGGATTTGCTCATCAGTATTAGTGACGCGAAACTGCCCGCGGATGTGATGGACTTCGCGGCTCAACAACGTCTAATTCGTGCGATCTATGCTGCACCCAACGCGGTTTTTCGCATGAGCGACGACGTTCCGGGTCTTGTCGAAACGTCGACTAGTTTGGCTCGCGTTGCGGTTGGCGGCGGCAAATCCCAAATCGAGTTTCTGTCACGAAGCTCCGTCGATTCGGGAAAGGACAATATCGCCAGCGCGATCGAAGCGACCTTCGAATTGGCTGGCTGTGAAGTCAAACATGTGGGCGGTTATCCCGGGTGGACTCCTAACGCCGATTCGATGATCGTAAAGTTAATGCGAGATGTTTATAAAAAAATGTTTCGCGAAGAGCCGAAAGTCATGGCGGTTCACGCCGGCCTTGAGTGCGGAATCATCGGCAACCATTACCCCAAGCTTGATATGATTTCGTTCGGCCCGACGATTCGCAGTCCGCATTCGCCCGACGAACGATGCGAAATCGAAAGCGTTCAAAAGTATTGGCGTTACCTCGTCGAAGTATTGGCCAATATTCCCTAATGATTTCGGATATGCCACACAAGTTCGACGCGATCATCGTTGGTTCGGGACCGAACGGATTAGCGGCGGCAATCACGTTGGCCCAAGCCGGTTGGAAAGTGCTTGTACGCGAAGCCCAAGACTCGATCGGCGGCGGACTTCGCACGGCCGAGTTGACGTTGCCAGGGTTCAAGCACGATGTCTGTTCGGCCATCCATCCGCTGGGCGTTGAGTCTCCATTCTTTCGGTCGTTGCCGCTTACGGAATTGGGAGTCGATTGGGTTCGCCCGCCGATTGCCGTGGCGCATCCCATGCCCGATGGATTCGCGGTTGCAATGACGTTGAGCTTGGAAGAAACAATCGAAGGACTTGGCGCGGATGGCTCATCGTATCGCAAGCTTCTCGCACCTTTTTCCGCTCGTGCATCAGAGCTGTTTTCGGAAATACTACGCCCGCAACGTATTCCGCGACGGCCGATTCTGATGACACGTTTTGGCTGGCGCGGCATCGCGTCAGCGCAACAATGCGCTGCGAATTGGTTTGCTGATGCGCCGACGCGTGGCATGTTTGCGGGAATGGCCGCCCATTCAATGATCCCGCTCGATTCGCGAATGACGGCCGCCGTTGGGCTTATGTTTTGCCTAAGCGTTCACGCCAACGGCTGGCCTTTTCCGCGCGGCGGATCTCAGAAATTAGCCGATGCACTAGCGACGCATCTGCGATCGTTGGGTGGAGAAATCGAAACGGGTCGTCCGGTGAAATCGCTCAAGGACTTGCCCCCAAGTCGCGCCGTGCTGTTCGATTTAAGTCCTCGACAAGTCCTTGCGATTGCCGGAGGCGAACTGCCGGTCGCGTATCGCGGCGCTCTCGAACGCTTTCGTTATGGCCCCGGCGTTTTCAAAATCGACTACGCCCTTTCCGGACCAATCCCCTGGACTGCCGAAGCTTGTCGACGCGCGGGTACGGTACACGTCGGCGGTAGCTTTGCGGAAATCGCCCAGTCCGAGCACGATGCGTGGACCGGCAAAGTATCGGAACGGCCATTCGTCTTAGTCGCACAACAGAGTTTGTTTGACTCAAGCCGTGCGCCGGACGGCAAGCATACTCTGTGGGCCTATTGCCACGTCCCGCACGGTTCGACCGTCGATATGTCAGAACGCATCGAGCACCAGATCGAAAGATTCGCGCCAGGTTTTCGCGACGTGATTTTGGCCAAGCACATTTTCAATCCCGCAAGGCTGGAGCAATACAACAACAACTACATCGGCGGCGATATTGCGGGAGGTGCAATGGACTTTCGACAAGCGATTGCGCGTCCGGTGTTCCGTTGGGATCCGTATTCGACCCCTAATCCGCGACTTTTCTTTTGTTCGGCCTCGACACCGCCTGGTCCTGGCGTACACGGAATGTGCGGCTACTTTGCTGCCCAATCGGTACTCAAGCGAATCAAACGCTAGATTGTCCAACCGTGCTGCCTTATCAACCGCACGAATTGTACAATGGCCCCGGGTAACGCTCGCATCGCCGAATTTCCCATAATCCAAATGAGAATCAATCCCATGGCACATTCGATTTTGATTGCCCTAATTTTGGGTGTCGCATTTCTGAATCCAATTGCGTTCGGCCAAGCGGACGTGCCGCCGATTGCTCCGATCAAGCCGACCCAATTAGAGAAACATGGTGTCGTGCGGACTGACGACTATTACTGGTTGCGCGAGCGCGAGAATCCAGAAGTGCTCAAATACATCGAAGCCGAAAACGATTACGTCAAGCGCCAACTAGCCGATACCGAGGCTCTTCAAAAAACACTGTTCGATGAAATCGTCGCGCGGATTCCGGACCACGATGTTTCCGCGCCGGTACCCGATCGGGGCTACATTTACTACAGCCGCATCGACCAGGGACAACAATATCGCGTGTATTGTCGGCGCAAAGACGAGAACGGCGCGGCAGACGAAGTCATCTTGGACGTCAACGAATTGGCCCAAGGCAAACCTTTTTGCAGCGTCGCTGCTTTGGAGGTAAGCTCATCGAACAACATTCTGGCTTACGCAGTGGACTTCGTCGGTCGCCGAAAATATTCTCTTTTTTTTAAAGATTTGGCGACGGGGAAAGTCAGCGACACGGTGATCGAGGATGTCACGGGTAACGTGCAATGGGCCGAAGACAACCGCACTTTGTTCTACACGCGACAGGACCCCGAAACGCTTCGTTGGCACCAAGTCTTTCGGCATACGTTGGGCGAAGATCCCCAACAAGATCCGCTGGTATATCAAGAAAACGACGAAGAATTCAGTTGCAGCGTCGCCAAATCTCGTTCGCGACGATTCATTTTTATTGCCAGCGAGCAGACGCTTAGCAGCGAATGTCGCTACGTCAGTGCGACCGATCCGACGGCCGAGTTTCAAATCTTTCAGCCGCGCGAAGTCGATCACGAGTATCGGATCGATCATTTGGGCAGCCAATTTTTTGTGCTCACGAATTGGAACGCAAAGAATTTCCGTTTGATGAAGTCTGCGGAAAACAAGACAGCAAAAGTGGATTGGACCGAAGTCGTTCCGACGAGCGACGCGGGGCTGCTCGACGATTTCGAGTTGTTTGATGGATTTTTGAGCGTTGCGACGCGCTGCGAGGGCCTGGTCAAAATAGACATACGACCTTGGGACGGAGCGAACAAAAATCAGGTCGCTTTTTCCGAGCCCGTGTACGTTGCGGCGATCGATGCGACTCCCGAAACTAAAACGGATTGGCTGCGTTATCAGTTTGCTTCGATGAATACGCCTGACAGCGTTCGCGAGTTCAATGTTAAAACCGGCGAAACGCGAGTCGTCAAACAAGAAGAGGTCCTTGGCGGATTTCATTCGCCGGATTACGAGACTCGGCGATTTTGGGCGACGGCGACCGACGGAGCCAAGATTCCGATCTCCTTGGTTCGCAAAAAAACGACTGCGCTAGATGGTACCGCACCATGTTTGCTCTATGGATATGGTTCGTACGGGATCAGCATGGACGCCCAATTTCAGTTGTCAGTTTTGAATTTGCTGAATCGGGGCTTTGTGTTTGCCATTGCCCATATTCGCGGCGGACAAGAAATGGGGCGGGCATGGTACGAAAGCGGTAAACTCTTGCAGAAGAAAAACACGTTCACGGACTTTATCAACGCGGGCGAGTTCTTGATTGCCGAAAAAGTCGCCGATCCGAGACGGCTTTACGCAGAAGGCGGCAGTGCTGGCGGCTTGTTGATCGGAGCGGTCATCAACATGCGGCCTGATTTGTTCTCGGGCGTGATCGCCGAAGTCCCATTTGTCGATGTCATTACAACGATGCTCGACGACACGATTCCGCTTACGACGTCCGAATACGACGAATGGGGCAATCCGAACGATCCCAAGTATTTCGAATACATGCTGTCGTATTCACCGTACGACAATGTTCGTCCGATCGCTTATCCGAATCTGCTGGTGATGACTGGCCTTCACGATTCCCAAGTCCAATATTGGGAGCCAGCGAAATGGGTCGCCAGATTGCGGCAGGTCAAGACAAACGACAACTTGTTACTTTTCAAAACGAACACGGATGCAGGCCACGGCGGCGCATCCGGTCGTTTTGATCGTTATCACGAAGTCGTTTTGAGGCAAGCGTTCTTACTAAAACTCGCCAGCCAAAGCCGGTCGCCTACCACAAAGTAATTTACGACGATCCTCTCGTGTAAGTGATTTCCATCTTCTTCACAAAGTCCTTTTCGTCCTTGGGCTTCTTGTACATGGTACGCACTCTCGTCTTGGTGTTCGTCTTGACGGTCGTGGGTAAACCTTCTCCCATGAGATCGCTGTCTGGATCGTAAGCGTCTTGGTCGCTTTGGCAATTAGCGAGGGTTGACGAAAGCCAACCATACAACGCATTGGCACATGCAATAAACTTGTCGCAGTTCAAGGGAGACATGTAAAAAACAAGTCGATTTTCCAGCCAGGAGACTCGAATCCAAAATCAGAATTAACCCGCAATTCGTTGTTCATTGATTACGTTCGCAATGCTTTTAATCAAGGCATTGTGCAGCCCAAGGGTGATATTTCTGCGCTCGCGGGTTCGCGCCGAATTCAAGTTAGAGCATAATCTGTTTCCGGAAATTTAAATCGAGTGGCTTGTCATGGCTAAATTTTAGGGTTGTGTGCCATTAGCTGTGCCAGTTTCGTTCTGGAATGCAAGTCTCGACCGCGCACTGGCAGCGCCAGTGGCTCGCCGAGTTTTTAGGTCCGTCAACGCAATGGGGAATTCAATCAACATGGCAACAATTAGCGCAAAAAAGTATAGGCATGTCGAATACCTTTGGGACGACGCCAAGGCCAACCGGCTGACTCCAGTCGAGTTGCTGATCTACCGTTCGAATATCTTGGGATTGGACGGGCGAATCACAAATACGGGTGGAGGAAATACGTCTTCCAAACTTGACGAGAAAGACCCGATCACCGGCGAAACCGTCGAAGTCATGTGGGTCAAAGGCTCCGGCGGCGATTTGCGGACGTCGACGCGCGAGAATTTTTCGTCGTTGTATTTGCAAAAGCTTTTCGACCTACAAGCGATCTACGCGCGTGCGCCGCAGCGCGGGGCCAAAACGGCCATCGAAGATCAAATGGTAGGGCTGTACCCGCATTGCACGTTCAATCTCAACCCGCGTGCGACATCGATCGACACGCCGCTGCATGCGTTTATCCCTTTCAAATTCGTCGATCACACGCATCCCAATTCGGTGATCTCGGTCGCCGCGACGCGCCGTTCGCGCGAGTTGACCCAAGAAATCTTTGGTGATGAAATTATCTGGACTCCGTGGATGCGGCCCGGTTTTGAATTGGGACTGGCTTTGCAAAAAGTCTGGCAACAGAACGAACGCTGCCGCGGCGTTGTCATGGGACAGCACGGTTTAATCAACGGTGATGATGACCCCAAAATATGCTACGAATTAAGCTTAGACTTGATCGAAAAAGCGGCTCAGTTTATTCAATCGAAAGACAAAGGGACGCGGACTTTTGGCGGGCAAAAATATGCACCCCTCGGCGATGCTCAGCGCGACGAAGTGCTGGAACAACTTTTGCCGTGGTTGCGCGGGCAGCTTTCGACCAAGCAACGGGTCATCGGCACCGTTCAATGCGACGCCAACGTGCTGCGGTTTGTCAACAGCGTCGACGCGCCACGGCTTGCCGAATTGGGCACGAGTTGCCCAGATCACTTTTTGCGGACAAAAATCAAACCGCTGTGCGTCGATTGGAATCCGCAAACGCAGACGTTCGACGAATTGAGGCAGAAACTTGTGGTGGGCATTGAGCAATATCGCCGCGACTATGCAGCGTATTACGAACGTTGTAAACGGCCCGATTCGCCGGCGATGCGCGACGCGAACCCAACTGTGATTTTGGTTCCGGGTGTCGGCATGATTGCTTGGGGCAAAACCAAGAGCGAGTCGCGCGTCACCGCTGAATTCTATAACTGCGCGGTCGAAGTAATGCGCGGCGCGGAAGCGATCGACGAGTACATCGCTTTGCCCGAACAAGAAGCGTTCGACATCGAATACTGGTTGCTCGAAGAGGCCAAGCTAAAGAGAATGCCGGCCGAAAAACCATGGGCACGCCGAATCGTTTTGGTAGTTGGAGCGGGAAGCGGAATCGGTCGAATCACCGCACACCGATTGGCGGCTGAAGGTGCGCATGTCGTTTGCGCCGATTTGGATTTGGCGACGGCAGAGAAAACCGCGCAAGAATTGACGGCCAAATGCGGTGCCGGAATCGGCGTCGCGGGAACCGGCATCTCCGGTTGCGGACCCGCGATCGCTGCGGCACTCGACGTGACGAATCGGCAAAGCGTTCACGCGGCTCTGCTGAAAACACTATGGGCCTTCGGCGGCTTGGATCATGTCGTGGTTACCTCGGGGTTGTATGTGTCGCCCGATGCACAAGGCTCGATCCCCGACGCACGCTGGGTCGACACATTCAACGTGAATGTAACTGGCGTGTTTCTCGTAGCTGATGAAGCCAAAAAAACTTGGGACGCCCAAGGACTCTGCGGCAGCATGGTGGTGACGACTAGCGTCAACGGCGTTGTCTCGAAGCGCGGCAGCCTGGCGTATGACGCAAGCAAAGCGGCCGCGAATCACTTGGTCCGCGAACTGGCGGTCGAATTAGCGCCGCGCATTCGAG
>JANMEB010000602.1:0-1240 GCA_031376585.1 Planctomycetota bacterium
GACGCCTCCGCCCGCCATCCACATCGTAAAGC
The DNA here is from genome assembly GCA_031376585.1 of Planctomycetota bacterium. Taxonomy (GTDB): domain Bacteria; phylum Planctomycetota; class Planctomycetia; order Pirellulales; family Pirellulaceae; genus JANMEB01. The sequence continues at coordinate 33 of JANMEB010000602.1, forward strand.
AATCTGGATAATGGTCTCGACCAAGGACTGCACTGGCGGCCGTGCGACCTTCGCGAAATGGAGTTCGTCCGAATTCGCCGCCACAAACTATCAAGGTCTCTTCAAGCAAACCTCGCTGCTTCAAGTCTTTAATCAATGCCGCAATCGGCTGATCGGTTTGCGCACATTTGTTGGTCAGTCCTTCTTGCAATCCTTCGCCGGGTGCAGTTCCATGAAAGTCCCAACCCCAATCGAACAATTGCACAAAGCGAACTCCTTGTTCCACCAAACGCCGCGCGAGCAAACAATTGTTCGCAAAACTGGATTCGCCGGGTTTGGCTCCGTAGGCCGCCAATGTTGCTTCGCTCTCTTTGTTAATGTCCATGACTTCGGGAACGGATGTCTGCATGCGAAAGGCAAGTTCGTACTGGGCAATTCGCGTTAACGTCTCCGGGTGACCAAGCTCGTCGGACTGCAACGTGTTGAGTTGCTTCAGGGTATCCAATGAGCGTCGCCGCAATTCGCGGTCCATTCCGGCCGGATTTGAAACGAACAAGACCGGATCTCCCTTCGATCGGCACTGAACGCCTTGAAATACCGACGGCAAGAACCCGCTTCCGTACGAATTCGCTCCGCCATTGGGCTGTACGCCGCTACTGATCAACACGACAAATCCCGGCAAATTCTGATTCTCGGTCCCCAAGCCATACGTCAGCCAAGATCCCATCGCCGGACGCCCCGGTCGCGGCGAACCGGTGTAGATCAAGAGCTCCGCCGGCGCGTGATTGAACTGTTCGGTATACATCGAATGGACGAAACACATGTCGTCCGCTAGGTCATGAAAGTTAGGCACGGCATCCGAGAGCCAAGTCCCCGACTCACCATATTGCGCAAACCTACGGGGCGTTCCTAATAACTTCGGCACGCCAGTGGTGAATGCGAACGACTTCCCTTTGAGAAATTCGTTCGGACAATCTTCTCCGCTGCGTTTGACCAACTCAGGCTTGTAATCGTAAAGGTCGAGATTCGGAGGCGAGCCGGTCAAGTGCAGGTAGATCACTCGCTTAGCACGAGGTGCAAAATGTGGCGATCTTTGCTCCATCGGATTCGTGGATCGAATCGAGACATCACTGCCGCGCGCCAACGACGTGTCGGTCATGGCCGAAAGGGCGATGGCCCCCAGTCCCACGCCGCTCCCTTGCAGGAAAGCTCGTCGCGTCTGAATTTGC
>JANMEB010000621.1:0-1749 GCA_031376585.1 Planctomycetota bacterium
GTCTGACCGTTTCCGCCGGCGGCGCTGAGAAACAACGTGCCATTCACGTTGGTTAGAGACGTTGGGATTGAACTGTTAGCAACTATGTAGGCTCCAGGGAAGATGTCGCTGACGAGAACGGTCCCTGCGGCGGTGCCGTCACTCTTCCAAAGTTCGCGGCCAGTAGTAAAAGGTGCGTCGTCTGCGCTGAAGAACAGCGTGCCGTTGACGTTGGTTAAGAAACGAGGTTCTGAACCGCCGGCCCCCGGCCGAATATCTTTGACTAAGACGGACCCTGCGGCGGTTCCGTCACTCTTCCAAAGCTCCGTTCCATTGGTTGGATCGGTGGCAACAAAAAAGGCAATATTGTTGACATTAGTGAAATTGGATGGAGTCGAAGCACCCGCTCCCGGCACAAGATCGATCAACGTTGGCATGCCCGCCATCAACATTCGCGGCTCGAGTAGTTCCAAGCCGACGTGCGAGCGATCCGCGAGTTCGCGCGACCAATTGTTTTTGGCTTTCGTCCGGTGACGTGCTGCACGGCCCAGCCAGAACGATCCAATTGCGGGGTTCGACATTGACTTGACTCCGCTTTTATAACGAATCTTCTTCATGGCTATTTCACCGGTTCAGGTAATAAAACACCAGCTCGTCGTACGCGTATTGAGGATCGGAACTAAAACCTACATGGAGACCTGCGGTCGTCCAGTGTGGATCGGTCACCCCGCCGCGGCGGAGTGCCACAGCGCGTTGCGGACCGGCAACAGTTCGTTCGCTCGGTGCGCGCCCGCCGTCGGCGGACCGCACTGCCCCGACCACAACACGAATTTGAGCATTTGGAGCGAACGCTTGAGTGTTCACATATTGAACTGGCCGGGTCGCCGATAGTGAACTGGCCGCTGAAATCGCTGAACGATCCCATGCGAATCTCGCGGCTACTTGGTTGGTTGACTCCGATGGCGCAATCTGAAATACACTGCTGTCGGCAGCCGCCACCAAACTATTCGAAGCCGATAAACCCGCAGATAACGCAGCGGCCGTCGGATTGGAGAGCGTCCATAGTTCGCTGCCACTCGCTCCGTCGCTTGCGGCGAAGAACAACATCGTTTCGGCCGAAACGATAAATGAGGGATTTGAACTACCAGCGCCAGCGTTGATGTCCGCGACGAACAACGTTCCTGGGCCAAAGGCAGTACTCTTCCACAATTCGCGACCATTGACCCCATCATCGGCTGAAAAAAACAGAGTGCTGTTGTGATTCACGAGATTCGTTGGCGCAGAACCCAATGCACCAGGTCGAATGTCCTTTACGCGTACCGTGCCAGCCACTTGGCCGTTGCTCCGCCAAAGCTCTACTCCGCTCGTCCCTTCGTTGGCGGTGAACACCAGCAATCCATTGAGATTCAATAACTGCGTCGGACCAGAACCAGTGGCGCCGCTGCGAATGTCTTTCACCATGAACGTACCGGACGCTGAACCATTGCCATTGCTCTTCCAGACTTCGGTTCCGTTGATTCCGTTGTTGGCGGCGAAGAATACGTTCCCCTTGATGTTGGTGAACTCGGTCGGATTCGAACTGCCGGACCCGGGCAAGATGTCTTTCACCAACTGCGTGTTCGCTGAGGTGCCCGTGGTCTTCCATAATTCTCGGCCGTTTGTCCCATCATTGGCACTGAAGAACACAATTCCTTTCACGTTGGTGAAGTTGCGCGGGTCGGACCCAAGTGCCCCAAGCCCAATGTCCTTGATCAGGAACGTACCAACATC
>JANMEB010000641.1:0-5589 GCA_031376585.1 Planctomycetota bacterium
GATGTTGGCGACGGGTCCTTCAACGATTCGCGACGTGAAACAAGCTGAAACTCTGGCTCGCCGCGCCGTCGCATCGGCACCAGACCAAGCGATCTACCTCAATACCTTGGGCATAGCCCTGTATCGAACCGGCAAGTATTCCGAAGCAATCCCGGCCCTCGAGAAAAGCCTGGAGCAAAACGCGCCGTTCAATCAACCCTATGACCTACTGTTTTTGGCGATGTGTCACGCCGAATCGGGCGAAATAGAGAAATCGCGACAATGCCAAAATCGTGCGTCACAACTCATGACAGAACATGCCAATGGACAATCCAAAGTCTGGCACGAGGAACTACTTGAATTTACCGACGAAACAAACGCGACCTTGGCCCTCTGCGAAGCACGATCGACTGGGAGCGCGTCGGAAGACCATGAGTAGCCTGTGAAAACAGTGCCCTGTTGCACAACAGGAAAACGTGCACCGGACCAAAAGTTCTGAGTTAATTTTCGCCCGAGTTTGTCCTTTTGGGTCGCAGGCGGCGATAGAGGAGGTAGCCAAAGGAGAAAATCATGACTCGCAAGCGTACCGGCATCAGATCTTGGACTCGCAAAAGCCGTAATCGACCACACACGGCTCTGCCGGCCCGACTTGGACTGGAACCGCTTGAAGATCGGACGATGATGTCCGTTATTGTTTGGACGAATCGCGCGGATTTCGACACTGAATATGGCGCCAGCACGGCTACGGCTCGCGCCGTCATCGATCAGGTCATACTCGATTGGTCCAACGTAATTGAGAGCTTCAATTATCGCAACGTTGGGAAAAAGGGGGCTTGGGCGCCGCACAATTACTATGAAATAGAAGTCTCTGTAAAGGACTGGCAGAAGGAAAAGGACAACGCAACTACGCTCGCACGCGGCGGACCCGACGCTACTGATATTGACGGCAAACCCTATCGTGGAAGCCTTACTCTGGATGATAACGCGGCTGGAGGAAGTTGGTACTTCGATCCGAAACCCACTGACGACTTCGAATTCCCCAACCCGATTGCACCGTTCGCGGCGTATTCCGTACGCGCCAAGCCCGGCCAGCCCGCCAACCCTGCCTCAGGTACTGACCTCTATTCAGTGGCCCTTCACGAAGTTGGACACGCTCTTGGTTACTACAAGAACTTTCCCTTATTCGACCGTGTTAACAAGAATGGATTCGTTTTTAGGTTCGCGGACGGCAGTACCGCCAGCTTCGAGAGTGACGGAGTGCATACCAACGCTAACAGGCACCCCAATGACCTTATGAATCCCTCTCTCAGCCGCGGCGAACGGAGAGTCATCTCCGATCTGGATGCCAGGATTCTCGGCGAGACTTACGGCTACACCGTCGACCTCGCGGTTGCAAACCAGGAAGGATTTTTCGCCACGTTTGATCCCGCCAGCAAGTCGTTTACACTCCAAGGCGACCTCGGCACATTTATTAACGACGACCTTCGCGTCGACGTCTTCCCCGGCACGTACATTTATGCCAATGTCAACGGGCGCTTCAAAAAGATCAATCAGAACGTAGTCAACTCGATCGTGATCCTCGGTCGAAGCGGAAACGACGACATTCGGATCGGGGGCACAGCAGTGAACCAGCCGGTGACGATCAACGGCGGCAGCGGCACCAACAACGTCTATCTCAGCTACAGCGCCTTCAATTTAAACACGATCCAAGGCGACATTACCGTCTTTGAGCAAACGGGTCGGACCACCGCCAATTTTCAGGATGAGAAAAATACCGCGGCCAGGAATATCTCGGTCGGAACAGACTTCGTGACATTTTCGGGCAGCAACGCCCGTGTCCGTTATGACTATGGCGATCCAAGCCAAGACATCTACGGACTAATTCTTCGCGGCGGTTCCGGCGGCAATAACTACACCTTCGGCAACGACAGGAGCGCGACGATCATCCGCGTTTTTACTGGCGTGGGCAACGATGCGGTTAATGTCAGGGCCACGAGGGGTTCATTGAATGTAGATGGCGTCGCTGGCTTGGACCGAGTGACGATTGGCCGGTTGGACTTTGTCGGGCTCAGTGACATTCGTGGCTCCGTCTTTGTCAGCAATTCAAACTCGTTTACGGACTTGGTCATCGACGACTCCCAGAATATCTTTGCCAAAAACAACGTCCGTATCAGTGACGTCAATGTCACTGGGTTGGCGGAAGTCCCCATTCTGTTCGACCCACGCGGGATCCGCTCGCTCACCGTCAAGGCGAGCACCGATTTCAACGGGCGCGGCAACACTTTCAATGTAACTAACACTCCTCAGAATCGGGCTAAAAACCTCCAAGTCAATCTCTACTCGGGCCGGAACGCCGACTCGATCAACGTTCTGGGAACGGCTTCTCCTCTATGGATAAACGGCGAAGGAGGACTCGATGTCGTCAATGTCGGTTCTGCAGGACGCGTGCAGGGAATTACCGGAACTCTGGCGGTTACCAACGTCGGCGGCTTCAGTACGGTGAACGTGAACAATTTTTCCGATGCGATCGCACGAACGATGATCTTCTATAACAACGGATCCTACAACGTGATCAGCGGCTTGGGCTCGGCGGACATTGCGTTGCGGGGGAGCGAACTGAGCGCACTTTCGATCCGCTTAGGCGATGGCGGCAACACGATCAGAATTCATGACACGCCCGCCGGCCGTTCACCCCTCAACCTAACCACGACGCTGCGTACTGGTAGAGGAAGTGATAAGGTCAACGTGAATGGTACTACCGGAGGCTTGGACCTAAACGTCCAAGGTGGCTCCAACTCCATCACGATCGGTTCGGCGACCACCGGCCTAAACAAAATTAACGGCCCGGTAAACGTCAGCGGTCAGGGAGTGTCGAACACTCTCAATGTCATCGACGGTGCTTCGACAACCGGCCATGAGTACGTTGTCGACCAGGATTTCGTTCAGCGGCTCGACAAGGCGCGAATGAGTTACCAGATTGCCGCCAGCATGAAACTAGAAGCCGGAACGGGCACGGATACCATCAACATCCTGCGGACACTGAATTCTCTCATCGTCGATGGCCGCGGTGGCGGGGACACCGTTAACACCGGTCTGGATGGCGATATGCAGGGCATCCTGGGATTACTCACCGTCCAAAATCTCGGGCCGTCCTCTCGTACCCTGCACTTGAACAATTGGGCCGACTCGGCTTTCCGAAATGTGACCATGTCCTTTGATCCTCGGAGTGGCTTGTACACGATCAATGGTTTATCGCCGATGAATATTCGCTTCAACGACGTGGGAGCACTGGACATTTCCACGGGCGATGGCGGAAGCACGTTCACGATCGACGTAATAGGCCCATCTTCCTTTGAGACATCACTCTCCACCGGAAACGGCCAGGACACAATCAATGTCGTCCGGTATCGCGGCGCCCTTCGTATCGATTCTCAAGGCGGACTTAATGAAATTATCTTGGGCGGCACACAACACGGACTGAGCAATGTGCGTGGGTTGGTGACGATCGTCGACGGTGTCGGCGCTGAAACTCTCACGGTTATTGACACGCCGAATACGACCGGCCGTCGTTTCAACATCAGCGATACCCTGACGAGCATCACCGACACGCTGGACAGCACCGTCAGTCGTGATCTTGCTGCTTATTCGGGCCTGGCCGGGTACAACTTACGGACCGGCGCCGGAAATGATGTATTCAAACCCGAGGAGATACCAGGCGCTACAGGAACGATCGACGGCGGCGGCGGCGTCAATACGCTCGATTACTCGGCGTACGCAGTCGGCTCGGACCAAATCATTCCTGGCCACGTTAGCTGGTATAAGGGCGAGGAGGACTTCAGCGACGCAATCAGCGGCAACGATGGCACGCCAATCAACGGCGTCACTTTCGCCCCGGGCCGTGTCGGTAACGCGTTCAGCTTCGACGGAGTGGATGACTTCGTCGAAATTGTCGACAATCCCAATCAATCCCCACCGTCGATCACCCTCGAAGCCTGGGTTAATCCCGACTCGCTGGATGGCTTTCGGGTCATCATGTCCAAGTATCAATCCGTTGAACCAGGGAACTACAGTTGGGCTTTCTCGAGGAACGGCGGCTATCTCGAATTCGGCGTCTACCAAGACGGCACGGGGCGCGTGGTTGGCACCGTCGACCCGGTCCTTGCGTCGGGGCAATGGCAACATGTAGCCGGGACCTTTGACCTCGCCACTCAGATCTTGGCGATTTACGTGGACGGCGTCGCGACTGCCACGGAATTTGTTCCGGGACACGAGGCAACCATTACGGCCATCAATGACAGTGACAGTCCGGTGCGTATCGGTGCGCTCGTCGACTCAGGCGGAAACTTGACAAACTTTTGGGACGGCCTAATCGATGAACCATCGATTTACAGCCGTGCGCTGAGCGCCGCCGAGATTCAATCTCTCTTCGCCGGAAACCCAATGACGCCAGACAGCGGTGTTGTCGTCAATCTGCAACTCGGCACTGCTACGGGACTGCCGGGCGGTATCGCGAACATCCAAAACGTTGTCGGCAGCGCGGGTAACGACATACTTGTCGGCAAAGGCGGCAACATGCTGAGCGGCGGAGCAGGGCGAGACTTGCTCATCTCCGGAGCGTTTTCAAGCGTCCTAAATGGTGGCGGCGACGACGACATTTTGATCGGCGGCACGACCGACTATGACACCGACCAGCCCGCCCTCACTGCGATCATGGCCGAATGGAACAGCGCATCGGACTATGCGACTCGCGTCGCCAATCTCAAGAACGGCACGGGTGGCGTACCGATGCTGAATTCCACAACTGTCTCCTCAAACGGCGGCGGAAATTCGCTCAGCGGCAACGCGGGGCTGGATTTCTTCTTCTGCAATATGGACGACTTGGACACGCTGTATGGCGATCCATTGACCGAAGAGTTCGTCGCCGTATGAAACGCAAAAGTTCGGGTGTTCGATACGTCAGTGGGACGAAATGTCGCTCGCTTTCTAGTTAAATGACTTAGCGAAATCGAGAGTCATTTCATCGCCGGCGGAAGGCATATTTTGGGCGATCCGTGGAGTCCCAGGTTTTTCCGCCGATGAACTTGGGAAAATAAATTAGCGAATTCAACCCTTCCTTTTAATGTTGATTGCTCCTCGAATAGCGTATTGTTTGGCCTTCGATGCGACAGGATAATGATCACATGCGGTTCGCGGCCACCAAGGCCGTGCCGGTAGCGTTAATCAAAATCCTAGCGCTGTGTTGCTTAACGGCGACATTGACATGGCTGAACAAGAACTTTTCGCAGATTTCATTCGGCGAATCCGAGCAGGTGACGATCTGGCCGCCGAGGAGTTGGTGCGCAAATTCGAACCGTTTTTACGGCGTGAGTTGCGGCTAAACATGATCGATCGAAGAATCGGTCGGGTGGTCGATTCCGTAGATATTTGTCAATCGATTTGGTCCAGCTTCTTCTTGCGAGCTGCGGCGGGCCAATATGATTTGGACACGCCCGATCATTTGGTCAAATTATTGATGTCGATGGCCAAAAACAAATTGGCGTCGCAAGCCCGAAAACAACATCGCCAAAAACGTGATGTGAGCCGAACCGAACCTGATGGAGGTCGAATCGA
>JANMEB010000667.1:0-1921 GCA_031376585.1 Planctomycetota bacterium
ATCGAATCACCAAACCGCACGCGAGCAATTGAACATGCGCAGCGTGATTCCAGCCAAGCACGGCCGTCCCACGCACAAGCCAGCCAGCGGTCGATATCGCCGACTGATGCAGAAACGATTCGATCGGAAGACCTATCGCAAGCGAAGCCAAATCGAAACCGTGATGTCGATGATCAAGCGGCGTCTCGGTTCGTTTCTGCGTGGCCGAAACTATCACAGTCGCTGCCGCGAACTACGCCTCATGACCATCACCCACAACCTCATGATTCTCCGGTGCGTTATACTTTTCTACAGAGCCGGACATTCTACTTTTTCAATAATCTAGAATGTCCCCGTGTTTCCTTTTCAAGCCAGTGTAATTCGCCAACAAAAACGCGTGGGATTCTTGGACAACCGTGCGCTGCGTGCTGAAAATTGCTCGTTGTTCAACGGGATTATGTGACCAGATCTTTGATCAGTTTGCCGCTGTTAGCGATTTTCATGGGGCGGCCACTGCGGCTGGTAAATGTGGTTTCCAATGAAATGCCGAGCGAATGACAGACGGTTGCCATCAAGTCCTCGGACGAATAACTGTCCCCTTCGACACCAGTTCCGTCCTCATTCGTTTTGCCGACTGTGATTCCGCCCTTGAGACCCGCACCGCCAACAACCACGCTCCAACTTCGAGCCCAGTGATCGCGGCCGGCGTTTCCATTGATGCGCGGCGTCCGGCCAAATTCACCCATCCAAATGATGGCCGTATCTTGCAACAAGCCGCGTTGAGACAAGTCTTCGACGAGCGCGCTCATGGCTTGATCCATCATCGGAAGCCGTTGATCTTTGAGCGTCGGGAAGATGTTTTGGTGATTGTCCCAGCCACCCAAGTCGACTTCGATAAACGGAACGCCGATTTCAACCAAGCGACGGGCCATGAGGCATCCGCGACCGAAATTGTTTTGGCCGTAACGCTGTTGAGCAGACGTCTCCTCGCGATTGACGTTGAACGCTTCCATTTGTTTGCTTGACATGAGGTTGAGCGTCTTTTGCAAGACTTTAGCGTGTTCATCGGCGATCGAGCCCCGTTTGTCTTCGATAAAATTACTTTCCAGCAATTGAAGCGCTTGCATGCGCTGTGCGACTCGCTCGGCGGGAAGACCCATTTGCAGGTCGCGGACTTGGCCGTTGCTGTCCACGCCAAACGGTGACCATGCCATACCCAAAAAGCCGGGACCTTCGCTTTCGCCACCTATAGCTACGAACGGAGGAATTTCCAACTCCGGACGCTGGCTGTGCAATTCGTGGGCAACAACTGCACCGTAACTGGGATAGTCAACACTGGGATTCGGAACGTAGCCGGTGTGCATGTAATACCGACCGCGTTGGTGGTCTGCTTCGCGAGTGCTCATCGAGCGCACGATCGAAAGCTTGTCCATGACTTTAGCGATCTGCGGCAAGTGCTCGCAGATTTGCATGTCGCCCGCTGTGGCGATGGGCTTGAAAGGCCCGCCGGTTGAAGCGCCCGGCTTGAGATCCCACAAGTCAATCGTCGAAGGTCCACCACCCATCCACAGCATGATGGCGCTTTTGCGGTTGCGCCGCAGCTCTGCCGCATGGGTTTGCAAAGAATGGCCCATCGCCAACGCGCTACCCGCGAGAGCTGAAGCCCCTGCCAAGTGGCTCATAAAATGTCGGCGACTCATTCCGTTTGGCGTGCGGTACAACATCGATCGCTCCGATTGCGTTGGGGACTGGTAATTTGAAAACGTTGGTACACTGTTTCCCCCTCACCCTAACCCTCTCACCCGCGAAGCGCGGTGGAGAGGGAACTGAATGACGGTAATTGTCTGAACGGTCCTTAGTGATTGAAAATGAATTCGTTGCTATTGAGGATGACCCACCAAAGATCCTTGAGGGCGTCGATGGTGTTTCCTTGGCGTGCGTT
>JANMEB010000678.1:0-3132 GCA_031376585.1 Planctomycetota bacterium
CGGTTCAAGGCGTGGTACAATCCACCCGCTTCGTCAGCTCGTAATGGTCGTGGCATGATTCGAATAATACCAGCATCCGACCCGAGCGTCAATGACTCCTGACCCCTTTGATTTGTCCATGCCGTGATGCCTGACGACAAAACAATGAAAATGGTGGAAATTCTTTATACGAAAGCCATAGGGAGCGAAGGCAATTCAACTCCCGCCAAATAATCGCAATTCCCGGTAACGCAAAAGGCCCCAACCAGGAATTGCACCAACTAATCCGCATTCCCGCTTCGAATCCCAAGGGTTGTTCAAAGGGAGGGGCGGAAACCATTACCCACTTAATAACCGTGAACCGCTGTCGACTTTTCCTGCGAAATCAACGTTTTCTGCAATTGGGAATTCGAGCCGGAAAACCGATCCGAGCGCATCGGATTTATCCAACGCAATTGTTCCGTTGTGCATTTTGCAAATCGATGCCGCGATTGAAAGGCCCAATCCAGCCCCTCCGGAAATTGTATCGGGATCCCGACAACGTGCCTCGTCGGAGCGATAAAATCGGTCAAAAATCTTTAGTTGATTTTTGGGCGAAATTCCGATGCCTGTATCTCGAATCAAAACAACATACCTGAACCTGTCTATCTCCGTTTCGATTGTCACCTCACCCCCATCACGGTTGTACTTAATAGCATTGTCGAGCAAGTTCAAGAACAAACGATGCAATAGCCCTTCGTCGGCCCACAGTGGCAATCCTCCATTCGCGGAAAAATGAACACTGACGTTTCGTTTGTCGGCCAGCGACCGTAGTGCCCGGATCGATTGGGTCAAAATCTGCTGTAAACAAACGGATCGCGACTTCGTTCGATATTGGCCGCGATCTGCCTGCGCAAAGAGCAACAAATCATCCACAACATCGGCGAGGCGTTTTGACTCTTCGTGAACAATTGCCAACGACTCGCAATATTCGGTTGGCTTTCTCTTGCGGTTTGAAATGGCAACTTCTGCTTCCGTCCGTATGATCGCCAACGGAGTGCGAAATTCATGCGAGGCATCTGCTATGAATCGTTGTTGCCGTTCGAAAGTACTTTCAAGCCGCTCGAGGAGCGCGTTGAAGACGGTGGCGAGTCCGCCGAGCTCATCAGACTCATTCCTGACCTGTAGACGTTCATTGAGATTTGAGGAGCTGATTTTCTGAGCCTGCTTGCTCATCGAGACGATCGGCGCCAAGCTCCTGCGCGCCATGAAATAACCACCCGCAGCGGCAAGTAGGATCGCGACCGGAATAGTGCAATACACTATCCGGCGCAAGAAGTTAATGAAAGCCATCTGTTCGCGGAGAGAACGCGCGACGATCAGACGGAATTCCTTGCCATCAAGTGTTAGCGATCTCTGTTGGATGCGAAACGAGTCGTTTTACCCTTGAAGTTCTGTGGACGCGGTCCCAGTTGGCAGGTGGAACAACTCGCTTTGCAATTCGTCATCTTCGAGCGTCGAAATGGAAACGGCCCCCTGTTGGTTGAAAACCATGATAAAATAGCCGCTCAATTTCAAGTCCTTGATTTCTTCAACGATCTTCTCTTCCATGGTAAGGTTCGTCACCTTGCGTTCGTCGTCTTCGTCGAAGGTTGGGTCGTCTTTTGAAGGAGGATCCGTACTGCGCAATTCAGTAATATCGGCCTCTTCCTGGCGCAAGGCAACAACCACCGTGTCCAGCGCACCGGCTAGGTTCATGCTTGCCATTTGATTCAAATTGCGACTGACCAAAACATCAATGGTCAAGGCAAACGCAACAATAATTAATGCCAACACACCGACGTACCAGATGGTCAGCGTGACACGTATTGAATTAAAGAACATTCAGGATATACCCCGCGCCACGTCGTGTATGAATCAATCTAACCGAACCAGCGATGTCGATTTTCGCACGCAAGCGTTTGATATAAACGTCGATAATATTTGAAAACGCATCGAAGTTCTCATCCCAACAGTGTTCCGCGATTTCTGCTCGCCCCAATAGCCTTCCCTTTTCCCGGGCCATAAACTCGAGCACGCAATATTCCTTGGCGGTCAAGTTGATTTCGCGTATTCCCCGCCAAACTCTCTGAGACGCCAAGTCCACAACCAAATCGGCAACAACTAACCGAGCTGGCACTACTCCATTGGCACGGCGCCTCAGCAATGCCCGAATTCTGGCCAATAACTCGGCAAATTCAAACGGCTTTGCCAAGTAGTCGTCCGCTCCGGAATCAAGTCCATGGATTTTGTCGGTTGTAGTTCCTTTTGCAGTGAGCATTAAGATGGGTGTATGCAAGCCAACGTCACGCAAACGCCGACAGACCCGAAAGCCGTCAATAACGGGGAGCATCACATCCAGGACAATGACGTCGTAGTCGTTGATGCCAGCTTGATCGAGTGCGGCATCTCCTGCAAAGGCAAAATCGACAGCGAAACACTGTTCACGCAATCCCTTGCCTATCGATTCGGCCAATCGCTTATTGTCTTCAACCAAAAGGATTCTCATCGAGTCTCAATGCACCCTGGAACTTGAAACTGTACCCTCAAAGTGAGGAACCGTTCGGGATTGAAAAAATTGTGGCGACAATACCATTGTAAGTCTCGACATTGAGTTGTCGACCGAGACCCATTTATTTTTTTAATGTTCATCGCCCGTTCATTTTCGATTCCTAGAATACCAGACGCTCCTTTAGGAGTCGTCGTTGATTCGCATACCGCAAACAACGGCAAGCGGCGTTTTACAAGTTCTTGAGAATCGATTCATGGAGACGGAAGTATGACCCTCAGACGAATTACATTTCCTGATTTGAACGTTGGCTCAATGTTTTGGATGTTTTGCCTGTTGAGCTGTTTTCCTGGAGCCTCGACATGCCAGGGACAACTCACGCCGGATGCAGCCAAGGCCCAGGCAAGATCGCATGCGAACGGGAAACAAGACAAAACAAATGCAAACCATGAAATTGGGATGTTACTGAATGACAATTTCAACTTCGCCTTCGGTCCGCCAGTTCGGTTGCCGGCTGCAAAATTATACATTGAACACAACGGCACTGCGGAAGATACCGGCGTGCACGGGCTTTTTGACGGAGTTGATTGGCGGCTTCTTCGCGTTCATGATCCACGCGGCCGCGT
>JANMEB010000679.1:0-1105 GCA_031376585.1 Planctomycetota bacterium
AGCCTTGAGACGCTTGCGGCGTTCCCCGTCGATGGGGAGTTTGTTGTGCGGATAGTCGATCAACATCTTTTCGACTTTCCACATGTTCGTGTCCGAGCGCCGCCAATCATAGTTCGGCAGTTCGTGGTTCAAATCGACGACCGCGAACGCTTTGATGCAGCCTTCGTGATCGATGTAGGGATCAAAGTAACTCAAGGCCAGTGCTCGGGTCGTTTTGAATACGGGTTTACGCCCGTGGAGCCCCGGATCGCGCGAGCGTGCAATCGAACCCCAGTGACCGCGCCGTTGATAGACGAAAATCACATGATCCAATTTGCAGATCGATTCAAAGCTGATTAGCAGGGGCGGAAAGCCGTGCTGTTCCAAAATCACTGCCGCCGACAAAGCAGCTTCCAGGCAATGCGCTGTGCCATGTCGCAGCACACCGCGAAAGCTCCGCTGCGTCTCGCCCAGCGGTTTCGGTTCCGTGTTGTACGGCAATTTGTTCAAAAAGTCCTGCACTCGCAGAGGCGTATCCAGCCTCCGAATCACACGCCGTTCGGTCGGCGTGAATATCGACAACGGCGGCGGAGACAGTTTCTGAATCATAAAATCTGTATTTCCGGTTCCCGGTGGAACGAAAGTAGTTCGCTGCCAAATCGTGCTAAAAATCCGGCAGGTCGAAGATAGACACCAGCGTACCGGTTTCGACATTCTCGTCTAAACTGCGTTTGGCAACAACAAACGGCCCGCCGAATCAAGTCGGCGGGCCGTTGTGATTGAACCCAAAGGCAAGGTCAAACGGTCGAAACCGTTTTCGTGTGCGGCTAGTTAATTTTTGCCGTCGGTTGTTCCAGCTTAACCAATGCTTCGACTGCCGCTTTGTACTTGGCGCGAGCCAAGTTCAATCGAGCGGTCATTTCGCATTCGGTCTTTTCGCCGTTGACGACATAAGTCGTTTTCTCGCCAGACTTCGAAGCAAGTTCTTTGGCTTGAACCGGGCAGTTGCAAGATTCTTTGCCGACAACGTAAGTCATCGCAACCGCGTCGGTCGCGGTCTTGACCAAAGCGGTGGTTTCTTCCGACTTCACCGGGCAGTCACAAGACTTACCGGCGATCTTGGTCA
>JANMEB010000010.1:0-10127 GCA_031376585.1 Planctomycetota bacterium
TCGTTGTTCACTTGGTCGGACGAGGACAATAATACTGCAAAACAGTTCAGTTTTTTGGACTTGGATGCCAGTCCGGATTCCGGTTTTTTCAGTTTGAATGGGACCGTATTTGCCGCCGGTGTTTGGTTCAATGTCTCGCCATCGGATTTATCCAACTTGAAATGGACGGCGGCCTCGATCAATCAAACGGAAACATTTAATATTCGTGTCTTTGACGGGCGCTTTCAGAGCTTTGTGCAACGGATCGATTTTCAAACGATTGTTCGTCCGACGATTACGGGTATTCCATCGACGCTTTTGCGCGAATTGCAAATCGTGGATTTGGATCAATTCTTTATTGTCGGCGGCGAGGGCCCCAACTTTTCCGTTTACGAGGTGATCGACCTGAACGCGGATTCGCGAAGTGCCCGTTTGCAACTCAATGGTAATATCCTCGCCTCGAATGCCGTACATTCGCTTTCCGCTGCGGACTTTAACCGCTTGCAATTGCGCGGCGGAACATTCGAAAATCGCTGGACGGATGATATTGTGGTTCGTGCCAACAACGGCCTGTGGACGTCATGGACCAAGGCGACGTTTCAAACGCTACCAGAATATGAAGACGGTCTGGATTCTGGCCGTTACTGGGGATCATTCCTTCCGCCAGCGCCGGGGAAACTTCAAATTAGTTATAGCTTTATGCAAGCGTTCCCCGACTACGAAACGGGCGAAGCAGACGAAATGTCTTTTTCTCGTTTTTCAAATCAACAGCGGGCAGCTGTTCGCTACGTGTTCGAATTCCTGGAACGTTTTGCGGACGTCGATTTTGTCGAGGTTACGGACAGTAGCACCAATGATTTGGGGCAATTGGGAGGCATAATCCGTTTTGGCAATTATTTTCTTTTAGGCTCGGATGCAGCCGCTTATGCGTTTTACCCAGCACCGAACACTGATGACGATAGCGCAAGCGCTGGCGACGTTTGGGTAAATTTGGCGTACAACAGTACGACCAACCTGAACTTTGGAACATTTGAATTCTTCGTTTTGCTTCATGAAATCGGACATGCGATCGGCCTCGAACACTCGTTCGCTGGCAATCCTTCATTACCCACGGCGCTGGACAATATTGGATTCAGCGTGATGTCCTATACTCAACGAGCAGATTTGTTTCAAACGAGCAATTACATGTTGTATGACGTTTTGAAGCTGCAACAAGAATATGGCGCAAACACCACGTTCGCAAATGGCGACAGTACCTACGATTTCCCAGGATATTGGGGCGGACGCACCGATTTGGTGGACATGCTTTGGGACACAGGCGGACACGACGTTATCGATGCATCCGCTATTTTGACGTCGAGTCGGTTGGATTTGCGCGACGGGATGTATAGCGACCTAGGCACGCTGCGAAACAATTTATTAATTTCGTTCGGTACCATAATCGAAGACGCGATCGGCGGAATCGGTAATGACGTTCTCGTTGGGAATCAAGCCGTCAACTTGCTTAAAGGGGGTGCTGGTAACGATACGATCAGTTCTGGTGCTCGAGCCGACATCCTCATCGGCGATGGCGGAAACGATTCCTACCTTTGGTCGTTTGGCGATGGAAGTGATCTTATCAACGAAAATTCGGGCGCGGGTCGTGACCGGTTGGTTTTGGGTGCTATTCCCGGATTGAATAGCCTGCCTGAGGATTTCCGATTTTCATTGTCCGGTCGCGACCTACTGATTGATCTGCGAATTGATGGAACGACAGAGACGATTCTGCGAATTCAGAACCAGACCCAAGGAATCAATCGCGTGGAAACGCTGGAATTCGGTGGAATCCGCGTCGATCTTGTGTCGCTCACCAGCCAAATGTCGACCGCCGACCAGCGGTTTAGCCTAACCAGCAATACTAGTGTCTTTGGCTTTTTGGTCGCGCCAGTTTAATCCAACGTTGATTTCGGAAATCGTCCGCCGCCCGGCGGACATTTTTTTGCGCTCGACATTTATCGGGCTCGGGAATAGCCAATTTTTTGTGGATAAGGTGACGGCATGACGAGCGTACGCGAATTGGAAAAGGAAGCCGATCGACTGCGCAATGAAGGCAAATACGATCAGGCAATTGAAAAATTAAGCGAACTGCTGACAATCGAAGAATCTTTCGTCCGCGCAAATTTGGCCATCGCGATGCTGTACCAAAAAGTAGGCAAGCATGATTTGGCCGTACGGTACGCAGAGCGAGCGGTCGAACTTGAGCCAACCGACGGCTTGAATTTCACAGCGCTTAGCATCATCTACCAACGGGCCTTCGAAGCCACTCGCGATCCGATGTACATTCAAAAAGCCGAAATGGCCAAGGCTCGATCACATCAATAAGCCCTCGTGTCTCGCCTTAATCCGGACCCCTGGTTGGGATCGCGGCAGCATTTTTTACCCTACGCCAAGTTGAAATTCGCGTCGGGCCGCTCTAACCTTGTAATCAGCCGTTGAAGTTCTTTGGCGGAAAAAGTTCCTGCGACGTTAATCTATTCGAAACATTGCATTCAGGGCGATTTGTAGACGTTCAATTCGAGGAGACATTATGAAATCACGATCCATCACATGCAGCCTATTAGTTGTTACGGCCATCATCGTTTCCGTCGCCGCCTCGCGACAAACGGACGAATACCTCAGTGGTATCGTTTGGCCCGAACCAGCGATTGTCGATCCAGGCGATTCGGTCCGGCCACCGAGCGACGCAGTCGTCCTGTTTGACGGGAAAAGCATGACCGCCTTTGAGGGAGGCGAGAATTGGAAAGTCGAAAACGGATACGCGATCGTGAGCAAGAATGGCGTTACGACGAAACAAGCCTTTGGCGACTGCCAACTGCACCTTGAATTCGCGACGCCCGCCGAAGTATCCGGCGAAGGGCAGGCGCGCGGCAACAGCGGCGTTTACTTCATGGAAAAATACGAATTGCAGATTCTCGATTCGTTTGAAAGCAAAACGTATTTCGATGGCCAGTGCGCTGCGTTTTACAAACAGCAGCCGCCGACCGTCAACGCCTCGCGGGGCCCGGGTAAATGGCAAACCTATGATGTCATTTTCGAAGCTCCACGCTTCGCCGACGATGGAAAGCTGACGCGACCAGCGTATGCCACCGTCTTGCATAACGGCGTCGTCGTGCATAACCACTTCGAAATTCAGGGAGCCACCTTTTGGGACCGAGCACCCGCTTACGAGAAACATCCCGATAAATTGCCTCTCCATATCCAGGACCATGGCAATCCCATCAAATTTCGTAACATTTGGATTCGCGAAAACATTCAGCCGCTCACCGGCACAAAAAAGTGAATCTCTCGCGACGGCCAGCTCACGTGCGTTTGACTTAACTACTGATCGATGACCGCAAATTCAAAACGATCCGTCCTCATTCTTTGCACCGGTAATTCGTGCCGCTCGCAATTAGCCGAAGCTCTCTGGCGTCACCTAGCGGGCGACGAATGGACTGTCGTATCGGCCGGAACGCGGCCTGCCGGCTACGTTCACCCGTGGGCGCTCGCCGCTTTGAAAGAAGCTGGAATTCCGGCGAACGATCTGCACAGCAAATCGCTCGATGGATTTCGCGAGCGACATTTTGATTACGTCATAACCGTTTGTGATGCAGCTCAACAAGACTGCCCCGTCTGGCCCGCATCGGTGTGTCGATTGAGTTGGCCATTTCCCGATCCGGCAAAACCAATTCGAGCCGACGAATCGTTGACTGAGTTCGTCGCTGTCCGCGACGCCATTCGCAACCGAATCCAAAACTTTATTCGCTCCGAGTCGATTGCAAACAAAGTTGCGACGCCGACCGACCAACTACCCAAGAGTCATTTCGACGATCGCGCGGCTCGGTCCGCACAATGGCTGGCGCGCCGAGCCATCAGCGAAGACTTGGACGATCAAGTCGATCTCACTAGCTCCGCCATCATTCCAGAATCCGCACTTGGTTCGGCTGACTTTGTTTCTCGCAAGACTGGCATCGTTTGCGGCTTGGAAGTCTGCCGATTAATTGTCGCCGAATTCGGCAACGGCAAACTTGCCTTTGAATCCAAAATCGTCGACGGCGATTCTGTGAAATGCGGCAGCGTAATCGCCACAATCCGCGGCCCAGCTCGCTCGATCTTGCTTCTCGAAAGAACTTGCCTGAATTTTCTTGGCCGACTTTCGGGGATCAGTACGCTCACCTCTCAGTTTGTCGAACGTGTTCGTGGGACCAAGTGTGTCGTGATGGACACGCGCAAGACCACTCCAGGTTGGCGTGCCTTGGAAAAATACGCGGTGCGCTGTGGTGGCGGCGTGAATCATCGCATGGGTCTTTACGACGGAATCCTCATCAAGGACAACCACCTCGCGCTTTGCCGACAGCTTTCCGCCGGCGGGACGCTTCAAATTGACCAAGTCATCGAAAAAGCCCGACTGTGGCTAGTTTCCAACCTTCCCGGTGTGAATCCACCAATTTCAATCGAAGTCGATTCTGCCAGCCAATTGCGATTGGCACTTGGGGCAAATCCCGACATTGTATTGCTTGACAACATGTCGACCGATGAGCTTGGACAGTGCGTCGGAATTCGCAACGAACTCGCCCCACATGTCTTGTTGGAGGCTAGCGGAGGTGTCGATCTAAATTCGATTTCAGAAATCGCCCGTACGGGCGTGGACCGCGTAAGCGTGGGTGCGCTAACGCATTCGGCCCTGAATTTCGACATCGCGCTCGATTGGTGACATCGAACCTCGCGGCTTCACTATTTCTCTTCGCCATCCTCGATCGACTCACAAGCCGACTTTAGTCGCTGCAAACTTCCCTGAAACTGCCGCTCCATTTCTCCGCGAAACATGAACCCGAAAAAACCGTAAAATGGTCCCTTCGGCAATCGACCACGACACGTCCAAGTCACTTGCGTCCCGTCGCTAATTTCCACAAAACGAAATTCGCCACGTACTTCGCGAAACCCTGCCGCCGAAAATTCATAACCGATCCGCTCGGACGGCTCACTTTCCGTAAGCCACAATTTTCCTTCCCCGCGCGGGTCGTCCCAATGCATTTTGGCACCGCTTCCGGCAAACGGCTCACCCACTTGAATAGCGGCACCACCCAACACCTCAGACCTCCATGGAGACCAATGCATCCAGTAGTGAAGATCATTTACCTTGGCAAATACGACATCCGCCGCCGCGTCAATGTCGACCTGTTGCTCGATCGAAAACTGGCGTGGCAACAAACTACCAATGCCGGCAACTACTGCCAACAACACGCCGATTAACAATATCAGTCGCAAGAAAACTTTCAGCATCAGGGTTCTAGCGTACGAATGTAAATGTTTCGAAATTGAACTGGATCGTTGTGACCCGCAAAGCCAAAATGTCCAGACTTTCGATCCTTGCCGGGATGTGGTGAATTCGCCAAGAAGTCCGTAACCGCGGCCAAGTCCGCATCCAAAATGCGAGTCCCGTTGAGTTCGACGACGATCTTGCTTCCCTGAACGGTTACCGTTTGGAAATTCCATTCGCCGATATCGCGCAGAAACCCACGATGAGCGGCCACCATCCCATACGCCGACCCGTGATATTGCCGTGAATCTAACGTGGCGTAGTCCGCATGCTCGTTGTCGAGAATTTGCAATTCGCACATCCCCACATAGGCCGTATCGCCGTCGCCCGGATATCGAATCGCCAATCCATTATTACCCGCTGGCGGCAATTGGAACTCAAAACGTACCGCAAAATCCGCGTATTCTTCTTTCGTAAAGATCGTGCCACCGTTGTGCGGTTTGCAGCGAATGGTCCCATCGATCACTTCAAAGTTCTCCACTGGTCCAGCCCAGCCTTCGAAGTCTTTTCCATTGAAGATCGCCTCGAATGCGTCTCCACTGTGTTTTGCCAAAATCGCGTTGGCTTCCTCTGGTCTGATCTCGCGCACAAAAATGTTGCGCCAGCGAATCTCACCGCCGTGAGTTTGCAATTGAACCGGACCACTGGCGACAATCGGACGAATCTGGTCCGCCGGTCGATTGGCCGACTTGTCCCAATAATTTTCCAAGATCGCCCAATCAACAACCAACTTGTCATTCAGCCACACCGACGTCCGACTGCCGATTTGCACAACTCGAATGCGATTCCACTCACCAAACGGTCTGTCCGCCAGAATCAACGGATCTTTCCCGTTGCCAGGCAAATTGTTCCACAGTCCGCCCGAACCCTTGTCCGCACCAATATTCCATTTGCCCCCCGCTTCGGTGGAATCCCAGATTTGAACTTGAGGTGTCCCTTTCAAGTAAATGCCGCTGTCGGCGCCCGCGACCGTTTTGTAGTCGATCAACAGTTCATAGTCGCGAAGGTCCTTGTCCGTCGCCAAATAAACCCCGTCCCCATCGTTGACAAGTTCGCCTCCATCGACGCGCCAATGTTTGGCCATATCCTCATTGTCCTCCTTAAGCAACTTCTTCCGATCTTCATCGGCCATCGCGGCAAGTTCTCGCGGGTCGATGCCGCGCAGTCCGTGCCAATCCGACAAATCCTTGCCATTGAACAAGGCCGTGAAGTTCTTTGGCGGCTGGTTACTTTCCTGGGTAGCGTCGCAGGATACTAAATTCATTCCATTGGCAATCAAGACCACTAAACAAGCTAATTGCGATTTCACAAAATTCATTGGTGCGGTATCCCTTGAAATCAAAGTTCAAACTCAGACACAGTTGCAAATTCCCTGCCCTATGGTAAGCCATCACGCTGTTCGCTTCCAGAACACGAACCGATTCGTTCGCCTTATTCGCGATCTACGTTTCGAGGGACATCAGCTCGGTGAGCTGTATATGCCCAGACCAATACGATCGAGCCGATTAACGCAAATCCGATAAAATGCGAACCAACATGGATCAGCAGACAGCCACCGATTCCGAATGCTAGAAGTCCAATTCCTATCGCGGCTATCGGCAAAACGTTGGTTTGCCTTTTGTACAACGACAACGCGGTCGAGGCGAAAATAACGCCGAACACAAACATGCACATCGAACCGAAAATCCAACCTGCCGCTGCATCGTTCCAGCCTTCCGAGCCTCGCGCGACACCTGCTTGTTCAAGTCCCGCTTGCACCATTGGCCAACCCAAAAAATGCATGTGCAAAACTCATGAGCAAAAGCAACATCGCCAAAACCATGCCGCTGATTTTTAACCAAGACATTTCCAATCCCTTTCCGATGAATAAAGTTCCGCACTTTCAACTCTTTTGCTCGTTCACAGGAAACAAAAATGCTCTGTTTCAATTTCCATCTTCTCTCAAGCCTCGCGCCTTTAGCCTCACGCTTTTTTTCGCTCTAGGTGAATTACCGTCCCAAGTCTAAATTGGAATCGATTAGACGCCACTCGTCCACCAAATCGACGCATTGGCTCGTTACCAAGCTCTTGCTTGATAACGAACTTTCCGCAAAACTCTGCCGCGATCCCAGCAGGCAGGGCCCGCAATGCAATTGGTTCACAGGCAGGAGCCTTGGAACCAGAGTTCTAAGTTCATCCAACTTTTCGCCGAATGGAAAATCTTGTCGTCAGCCCCAAATCAAATTGAAACGCAAGGCACTTCGCCAATGTTTCCCGCGATGGCTGGCGGCATTTTACTTTGGTCCGCTTTTCCGCCTTTGGGACTTTGGCCATTGGCTTTCGCCGGACTTTTCTTTTGGTTGCGGCTGGCCGCCGATCCAAAAGCTTTCGCACGGCCGAAGTCTTTTCGAGTCGTTTGGCTTAGCTCATTTCTGTTTTGGATGGCGACCAATTATTTCGTGACGCTTCCGCATTGGGCAGGATTTTTCGGCTGGCCCGCGCTGTCGGGTTTTCTTGCAATTTATTTTCCGTTCTTCTTCGCGAGCTGCCGAGCCATGGTGCATCGATTTGGCGCGCCGATCCTCGTGGCAGCTCCCATTTGTTGGGTCGCCATGGAATGGCTCAGGGCCCATGTCTTGACAGGATATGGCTTGGCAATGCTGCCTCACACGATGTATCGATATCCGCTGCTCATTCAGACGGCCGACATCATGGGCGGCTACGGCACAAGCTTTCTCATCGTTTTGATTGCGGCTGCGGCCGTTAGTGCTTGGCAATCAACCGGAAAACGGCGAATTGCGTTTGCCTGCGTCGGACTTGCGACCGTCTCAATTGCATTCGGTTACGGCGCTTGGCGATTATCGTATGAGCCCCCATCAACAAAACCGCCGATTCCCGTCGCTTTAATCCAAGGTTCGCGTGACGTCCGGTTTGAACTTTCGCCCGAACAATCGCAGCGCGAGTGGCTTATTCAGTTTCGCGAGTACCGAGATCTGACCGAGCAAGCTCGCCAGCGCTGGCCTGATTTGAAACTCATCGTTTGGCCCGAAAGTGCATTTCCGCAAGCCGACGCGATTCCACAACCAAACGAACATCAACTCACCAGCGACAAGCGATCCCAAATTCTCGACATGCGCGAGTCTGCGCAATATTGCTACAAGATCGGCATTGGCGTTGCTCGAATGCAAGGCGACTCGACGAACCAAACGCTATTGAACGATACGATTCCGCTTTTAACCGGCGGGCATGGATACGACGCCGTGCACGACGATGAATTCAATTCGGCGTTCCTGTTCGACCGCGCGGGCCAGGTTTGCTTTCGCTACCACAAAATGCACTTGGTCATGTTCGGCGAGTACGTTCCTTTGGGCGATCTTTTTCCCAGCGTCTACAAGTTGATGCCCTTTTCACGCGGTTTGGACGCTGGGACCGAGCCGGAAGTATTCGATGTTGACGGAGTTCGCTTTTCGCCCAGCATCTGTTTCGAAAGTACCGTCGGGCATCTCATTCGCCGCCAAGTCCAACAACTCAAGTCCGCCGGCCGCGAACCCGACGTGTTGGTTAACTTGACGAATGACGGTTGGTTTTACGGCTCGAACTGTCTCGATCTGCATCTCGCCTGCAACGTCTTCCGCGCCGTCGAGCTGCGCAAGCCCATGCTTGTCGCCGCCAATACCGGCTTCTCCGCCCACATCGACGGCTCCGGCCGCCTACTTCAGCGAGGCCCTCGCCGCCAACCCGTCGTCCTCCGCGCCTCCGTTGTGCCCGACTCCCGCGTCAGCCCCTACTTCCTCCTCGGCGACTGGCCAGTAATTGGCATGACCATTCTCGCAATTACCGCGTGTATCGGAAGAAGATTCAATGTTCGTCGTGAGCGCGATTAACTTGAATCTTTATTAGTCTATTTCGCGTCAAACCAATTGGAGCCGAGGCCGGTTTCGACGAGAATGGGGACGCGGAGGGGAAGGGCGGTGCGCATGTTGTCGACGATCAGAGGGACGGCGATGGATTGTTCGGACTTGTGCAAGTCGAAGACGATTTCGTCGTGGACGGTGAGAAGCATCTTGGTTTTGAAGTTGCCCTCTTTGAGCGCGCGATGGACCTTGATCATGGCGAGCTTGAGCAAGTCGGCGGCGGTACCTTGCAAGGGACTGTTCATCGCTAGACGCTCGGCGGCACTCCGTAAGCCGTTGTTGCGCGAGTTGATGTCGCGAATGTAGCGCCGCCGACCGGTAATCGTCGAAACGTAACCGTTGTCCTGGCAAAACTGAATCGTTCGATCGATGTATTCGCGCACCCCGGGGTACTTTTCAAAGTAGTTGTTGATCAACTCGTTGGCTTCGCCGCGCGTGATGTCGATCCGCTGCTGCAAGCCGAACGCGGAAATGCCGTAGGGGATGCCGAAATTGACCATCTTGGCTTTGTCGCGCATGGCGGGCGTGACGTCAGCCGCATCGACTTTATAAATTTTGGCTGCGGTCGAAGTGTGGATGTCGGCACCCTGATCAAAAGCTTCCATTAGCCCTGCGTCGCCGCTTAGCTCGGCCATAATGCGCAATTCGATTTGCGAATAATCTGCACTGAGGATGAGATAATTTTCATCGCGCGGAATAAAGGCTGCGCGAATTTCGCGGCCGCGCTCTTTGCGAACGGGGATTGTCTGCAGGTTCGGATCGTTCGATTGCATGCGGCCGGTGGCCGTCCAAATCTGGCTGTAGTGAGTATGCAGCCGCCCGGTTTTTGGATTGAGGCAACTGGGCAATTGATCGACATAGACGGACTTCAATTTGACTGCGTTCCGATATTCCAGTACGTCGTGAATAATTGGGTG